>NZ_JBVAYY010000005.1:0-229057 GCF_055412885.1 Pseudarthrobacter leeuwenhoeki
TGGGGGAAACGCCCGGTCCCATTCCGAACCCGGAAGCTAAGACCCACAGCGCCGATGGTACTGCACCCGGGAGGGTGTGGGAGAGTAGGTCACCGCCGGAACATCATTACACGGTCGAGAGCCCCAACCACACGGTTGGGGCTCTCCCGCATTTAACGCCTGTTCCCTTTCCAGAGAATCGCCGTCATGGGGCCCAACGGGGCCCGCAATCCCGCAAGGACGTGAGGGTGTGACGGGCCGCGGGTAGAGTTGTTGTCCATGGATAACCTCTTCAGCCACGCAGCCTCTGACGCCGCCGAGACGCCGGAGCCGGCAGCGGCAGACGGGCTGGATCCCGTCGTGTACACGGTTATTGTCCCGGGGGCGGTGGCGCGCGCCTTTGTTGGATTTACCGACCACACGCACCTTTGGTGGCCGCTTGAGGACCACAGCGTCTTCGGTGCCGGCTCCTATGTCGAATTCGAAGAGAACCTCGTCCTGGAGAGCGCGGACGACGGCAGGACCGCCATTTGGGGGTCCATCGATGACTGGCAGCCCCCTCTGTCCTTCCATGCCAGCTGGCACCCCGGGTCCTCCGCTGTCTGGTCCACGGACCTGCGCGTCGCGTTCCGGGCGGTGGAGGGCGGTACAGAGCTCCGACTCGTGCACACCGGCTGGGAAGGCGCCGAGAACCCCGCCGCCGCACGGGCGGAGTATGCCGCCGGCTGGCCGGGTGTGCTGGACCGCTTTGTGCGCTTCATGGGTGGTGCCGGCGCCTAAGGCCGCCGGTACCCGAAGAGCATATTCAGCGCCGAATGGAGCGGCTCCGTAACCCTAGAGGGTTGCCAGGGCCATTGCCTTAAGGCTGCTTGCGGTACTACTCTGGCGTCCATCGAAACACCCTTAGAGGGAAAAGCTCAGGCTCGGAATCATCATCTCCGCCGCCGCCATTGAAGTCTCTCTCATGAGAAGCCCGCCACACCATGTCATTGTGGTGATCGCGATAGTTGGCGTCGTGTTCATTCCCGGTCAGGCGTACAATCCTGAACGGTTGCGTTCTGGCGGTGAATTGAGGGACGAGCAGGCATACCCCAGACTTCGTGACTGTTGGACCCCGGCAGCCCAGTCATAGACAGGTGAGCCGGGCTACCCTCCCGGAGTCGCCAGGGATTGAAAGAAGCAGGCCATGATCCGAAAGATCATCACAGCACTGCTCTCCGTATTGGTGCTCGTCCTCGGAACGGTTGTTCTCGCGCAGCCTGCCCAAGCGGCCACAGGTGTCCGGATGGCTTGGTATTTCGCAGAGGGCTACTCCCGGAGATGGCACCGTTGACCTTGGTTATGCAACGGTTTACTGCTTCTCGATCGCTGCCAAGTGCAACCCCGCAGTTGAGGTTCCGAAACCTTAGCAGCCGGCCGCCTTGCGCCACGCCACAATTAACACCCCAATCCGGAGCACCCGGATCCGCCTTAGACTGAAGGCCGGATTCGACGAACTGGAGACCGCATGAGCATCATCGACGAGCTCACCTCTGCCCTGGGCCCGGCCAAAGTCGCCCTGGACGCCCCCACCCTGTCCGTCTATGCCGTGGACCAGGCGCCGGTGCTGGACTACCAGTTGCCGCAGGCCGTGGTCCGGGCCGAATCCATCGAAGACGTCCAGGCCACCGTCCGCGCCTGCGCATCCCACGGGGTTCCGCTGGTGGCCCGCGGCGCCGGGACCGGGGTCTCCGGTGGTGCCCATGCGAGCAAGGACTGCGTCGTGCTGAGCCTGGAACGGATGAACCGCATCCTTGACCTGAACCCCGATGACGAAACGGCCGTCGTCGAACCCGGGGTGATCAACGCGGACCTCAACGCGGCCGCCGCAGGCCACGGACTCATGTATGCCCCCGACCCGGCCAGCTTCAAGATGTCCACGATCGGCGGCAACGTGGCCACCAACGCCGGCGGCCTGCGCTGCGCCAAGTACGGCGTGACCCGCGACTCGGTGCTGGCGCTCGACATCGTGCTGGCGGACGGCTCGCTCATCCATACCGGCCACCAGACATTCAAGGGTGTCGCCGGCTACGACCTCACCGGGCTGTTCGTCGGCTCTGAGGGGACGCTGGGGATCGTCGTCGGAATCACCGTCCGGCTCAAGTACCTCCCGCAGGACGTGCACACGGTCGCCGCCTTCTACCCGGACTTCCGCAGCGCCGCGGCGGGCGTCCTCGCCGTGGGCAGGGCGCGCGTGCAGCCGGCCATCATGGAACTGCTCGACAGCGGCACGCTGGCCCAGCTCGATGCGCTGCACGGCTCGGACCTCGCCGCCCGGGGACAGTCCCTGCTGCTGATCCAGACCGACGGCTTCGGCGCAGCAGCGGAGGCGGCGGCCATCCGTCCCGTTCTCGTGGCCGGCGGCGCGGTCGTGACCATGGAAGCCAGCGCGGAGGCGGAGCGGCTGGTGGACCTGCGACGCAACAGCCGCGGGGTGGAGGTCGACGACGAATACCGTGTGGGCGAGGACGTCGCCGTCCCGCGTTCAAGGCTGGTCGACTACGTCGCTGAGCTGGAGGCCATGGCGGCGGCGTACAGGGTCAGCCTCAAGGTGGTGGCGCACGCCGGCGACGGGAATCTGCACCCGACGTTTTGGGTGGACCGGGTGGACAGTGCTGTCGGCACCGATGCCATGGGCCGGCTGGGTGATGCCCTGGACAAATCCATCACCGTGGCGCTGGCGATGGGCGGCACCATCACGGGGGAGCACGGGATCGGCCAGTTCAAGCTGCGCTGGCTCGGGCTGGAACAGAAGGAGCCCGTGCGTGAACTGCAGCGCCGGATCAAGGAACTGTTCGACCCGGCCGGCATCCTGAACCCCGGCAAGGCTATTTAGCGCGGCTGTGCCACGACGAGAGCCCCGGGGAGCCCCGCCCCCGCGGACGCCTAATCGTCGGAGTCCGGGTATTCGTCGATGGACTCGTCGGCGCCGTAGCGGGATTCCTCCGTTTCCACTGCCAGGATCTTGAGCATCCCCGTATCCGGGTTCAGCATGATGGCGGCCTCGTCCCGGCGGTGGCGCAGCTCCGAGTCAATGTAGGACTGCACGGCTTCGGCCAGGGGGATGTGCCGGTTCTCCTTCTCGGACATGTACCAGCGGTGCTCAAGGATTTCGTGCACGGCCTCCGCGGGCTCCAGCTTCCCGGACAGGTCGCGGGGGATGGAACGGACAATCGGTTCGAAAATCTGGCTGACCCACAGGTGGGCGCTGTATGCCTCGTCCATCCCGGGGTTGTTGTCCGCACGGAAGGAGTCCATGTCGTTCAGGAGCCGGCGGGCCTGGTTTTCCTGGGCGTCCAGGCCGGTGAGGCGCAGCAGCCGGCGCTGGTGGTGGCCGGCGTCGACCACCTTGGGCTGAAGCTGGATTGTCGAACCGTTCTGCGTCGTCTTGATCGCGTATTCCTCGACGTCGAACCCCAGCTCGTTGAGCTTCCGGATGCGGGCCGCCACCCGCCAGCGCTCACCGATCTCGAACGATTCCTTCTCAGTCAGCTCGGTCCACAGGCGCCGGTAACTGTCCATGATGAGTTCACTCGTGGCCACCGGGTCCACTTTTTCCTCGATCAGGCCGCCGTCGAGCAGGTCCATGAGTTCACCGGCGATATTGACCCGGGCAATCTCCAGATCGTATTCGCGCTGGCCGGTGGACAGGTCCGGATACAGTTCGCCGGTCTCCGCGTCCACGAGGTAGGCGGCGAACGCGCCGGCGTCGCGGCGGAACAGCGTGTTGGACAGCGAGACGTCGCCCCAGTAGAACCCGATCAGATGCAGGCGCACCAGGAGCAGGGCCTGGGCGTCGATCAGGCGGGTGAGCGTGTCCTTGCGCAGCATCTGCGAGAAGAGGGCGCGGTACGGCATGGAGAATTTCAGGTGCCGGGTGACCAGCACGGGGTTCAGCGGCCGGCCGTCCGGCGTCGTGCGGCCGGTGATGACGGCGACCGGTTCCACGCAGGGCACGTCCAGCCGGGCGAGCTTGCGGAGCATGTGGTATTCGTGGCGGGCCACGTGCTCCGAGGTTTCCTTGATGGCGATGACGGAGCCGCCAAGATGGGCGAAACGCACAATGTGGCGGGAGATGCCGCGGGGGAGCGCGGCGAGGTATTCCGCCGGCCACTCCTCCAGCGCGATGTGCCACGGCAGGTCCAGGAGCTCCGGCTCGGTGGCGGCGGCGGTGATGCTCAGCGAGCTGGAGGCCACGGACGCCTTGCTGTCATTGGCGCTGGCGGCTTCGAACCGGGGCAGCTTGCCGATCTGGCCGTAGTCGGTGGGCTCGTCGTGCCACCGGGCACTGTTGTCCTCGGTGATGTGGTTGTCCTCGGTCATGAGCCAATTCTTCCGTAGCTAGTAGTCAGTAGTTAAGGGCGGCGGCCCTAATGAAAGGGTGCTGCCAAGGGAGTTAAAGCCCGACGGCGGCCCTCCAGTGGGGAGGACCGCCGTCAGCCGTGCAGGAAACTAGTCGCCCAGGCGCAGGCCGGTCTTGGTGTCGAACAGGTGCACGTGGCCTGACTGCGGGCGGACCCAGATGGATTCACCTTTCATCGGGGGACGGCGGCCGTCGACGCGGGCCACGATGTCGTGGCGCCTGCCATCCAGCGTGGTGTGGCCGTAGATGTAGGCGTCGGCGCCGAGTTCTTCGACGACATCGACCTCAACCTGGAGGCCTTCGCCCTCGGCAACCTGCTCGAGGTCTTCCGGACGGGAGCCGAGCATGACGGTCTTGCCGCTGGCCTCTTCGAGGACGCCATGCGGCACCGGGTAAATGGTGCCGCCGAACTGCACGCCGCCGTCGACGACGGGAAGTTCCAGCAGGTTCATCGCGGGGGAGCCGATGAAGCCGGCCACGAAGACGTTCTTGGGCTTGTCGTACAGGTTGCGGGGGGTGTCGACCTGCATCAGCAGGCCGTCCTTCAGCACGGCGACGCGGTCGCCCATGGTCATGGCCTCGACCTGGTCGTGGGTCACGTAGACCGTGGTGACACCCAGGCGGCGGGTCAGGGACGCGATCTGCGTGCGGGTCTGCACGCGGAGCTTCGCATCAAGGTTGGACAGCGGCTCATCCATGAGGAAGACCTGCGGGTTACGCACGATCGCGCGGCCCATGGCGACACGCTGCCGCTGACCGCCGGAGAGTGCTTTCGGCTTGCGGTCCAGGTATGGCTCCAGGTCCAGCAGCTTGGCAGCTTCACGGACACGCTCCGCGCGCTCTTCCTTGCTGACGCCGGCGATCTTCAGGGCAAAGCCCATGTTGTCCGCAACCGTCATATGCGGGTACAGGGCATAGTTCTGGAAGACCATGGCGATGTCGCGGTCCTTCGGGGGAACGTCAGTGACATCGCGGTCGCCAATCAGGATCCGGCCGGCGTTGACGTCCTCAAGACCTGCGAGCATGCGCAGGGAGGTCGACTTTCCACAGCCGGAGGGTCCAACGAGGACCAGGAATTCGCCATCAGCGATTTCAATGTTGAGCTTGTCAACAGCGGGCTTATCCGTGCCCGGGTACAGACGTGTTGCGTTATCAAAAGTAACTGTAGCCACAGTTATCAATCCCTTCACCGGCAGGTACGTGCCGGACGATCCGTAGTGAATGGTCTTATTATTCTGTTGTCTATTCAGTTGTCAGCACCTGATCGTGCGTATACTCCCCGGCCGAAGCCGAGGAGTATCCAATGACGCCGCACGGTATTTGTGCGCCACATCACAACCAGAGTATGTCATATTTTTGGCAAATGGGGCAAAATATTGTGGATGTCACAGGTGATTCGGCTTACCTGACGCCCGCTATGAGGTACTGTCCGGCAGTCCGAGGACGCGTTTCCGTTCCCGCAGCAGGGCCTCCAGTAGCTCGGAAACGTGCGCCGGGGCTTCAATCCGGAACTGGGCCTGGGTGAAGTCCAGCCCGACCTTCACGCCGAGATCCCCCGGGAGCAGGCGGGCCAGGGCGTCCTCGTCGGTGGTGTCATCGCCTGCGAAGACCGTGGCAGTGGCGCCGCTGGCCTGGCGCAGGAAGGCGATGCCTTCCCCCTTGGAGGAGTGGACCACGGAGGTCTCCAGCACACGGTTGCCGCTCTTCAGGTACACCCCGGGCCGGTCCTGCAGGACGGCGCGGGCAGCGGCGACGGCGTCCTCGGCAACATCGTCCTCGGCAAGCCGGGTGTGCAGGACGACGCCGGCCGGCTTGTCCTCCAGCAGGGTTCCCGGTGCCAGCTCCACGATGCCCTCCAGCTCGTGCCGAACCTCGGCGAGCAGCTTCCGCCGCGCGTCGTCAAGTTCCAGTTTCGATGACCCGGGTCCCATCCAGACTTCGGCGCCGTGGCTGCCGATCAGCAGCGTCTTCTCCGGGGGGAAGGCGACCGCCCGCAGGCTGTCCAGGGCGCGCCCCGAGATGAGCGCCGTCGTCGTCCGCGGCAGTTCCGTGAGGGCGGCGAAGGCCGCCGCCGAGCGGGGTAGGGCGCGGGCATCACCGGCATGGTCCACGAGGGGTGCCATCGTGCCGTCAAAATCCATGGCGACCAGCAGGTGCTCCGTCGCGGCGATGCGGCGCAGGGCCTCAAGCAGGTCCGGGGCGAGGGGGAGCGGGGTCTGTTCCGGGGATATCTCAGGAGTCATCACGGATTACCTTTTCTTCGAGCGCGCGCAGGAAGTCCGAGGACCAGAGATCGACGTCGTGGTCCAGAATGTGCTTGCGCATCGCGCGCATGCGGCGCGCGGCCTCCGCAGGCTGCATGTTGACGGCCTTCATGATGGTGTCCTTGAGGCCGTCGATGTCGTGCGGGTTCATCAGCAGGGCCTGCTTGAGCTGGTCCGCGGCGCCGGCGAACTCGCTCAGCACCAGGGCACCGTCATTGTTGGTCCGTGCCGTGACGTATTCCTTGGCCACAAGGTTCATCCCGTCCCTCAGGGCGGTGACGAGCATAACGTCCGCTGCCAGATACAGCGCCACCATCTCCTCGACGGGGTAGCTGTGGTTCAGGTAGCGCACGGCGGTGTTCTGCATGGTGTCGTAGGTGCCGTTGATGTGACCCACCGTGCCCTCGAGTTCTTCGCGCAGGAGGCGGTACTGCTCCACCCGTTCCCGGCTGGGACTGGCGACCTGGATCAGGGCGGCGTCCTCCACCGTGACCTTGCCGTCGGCCAGGAGTTCCTCGTAGGCCTTGAGCCGGTGCCGGATGCCCTTGGTGTAGTCCAGGCGGTCGACGCCGAGAAGGATGGTTTTGGGATTCCCGAGATCACGGCGGATCTGCCGGGAGCGTTCGATGATTTCGGGGTTCCGGGCGAGTTCGCTGATCTGCTTGACGTCAATCGAGATGGGGAACGCCTGGGCACGGGCGATGTGCGTGGTGGCCCCGTCGCTGCCCCTGACGTGGACCTGTTGCTGCTTGACGCTGGCCCCGAGGAAGCGGCGGGCGGAGCGCATGAAGTTGCCGGCGTCGCTGCTGCGCTGGAAGCCGACCAGATCGGCGCCCAGCAGGCCGTCGATGATGGCCCTGCGCCACGGCAGCTGGGCGAAGATCTCCGGCGGCGGGAACGGGATGTGGTTGAAGAAGCCGATCTTCAGATCCGGACGCGCCTCGCGCAGCATCTTCGGGACGAGCTGGAGCTGGTAGTCCTGGACCCAGACCGTGGCGCCGGGGCTGGCGTGGTGGATGACTGCGTCCGCGAACCGGCGGTTCACCTTGCGGTAGGAGTCCCACCAGGTCCGGTGGAACTCCGGCGGAGCGATGACGTCGTGGTAGAGCGGCCAGAGGGTGGAGTTGGAGAAACCCTCATAATAAAATTCGATGTCATGCGTGCTCAGCTGGACGGGAATGAGGTCGATGCCGCCGTGGCTGAAAGGCTGGAGATGCTCATCCGGTGCGCCGTGCCAGCCGACCCACGCGCCTTCGGCCCTGGTCATCATGGGTGCCAGTGCGGTGACCAGGCCGCCGGGGGAGCGGCGCCAGCCGTCTTCGCAACCGGGCTCGTCCGGGGAGCAGCGGTCGACCGGCATGCGGTTGGAGACCACCATGAAGTCATACTGTGCGTCCGGATCGGTGCCGCCGGTGCCGTGCGCGCCGGTGTCGTGCGCGACCGCGCCGTTGGATTCTGGATCCGATTCGGCGTGTTTGGTTGCCTGCATTGATGCTCCCTGGGATTTGCTCGTCGCTCTGATCCACCCTAGCCCGGCGGAATCTTCTGTGCTATTCGTCCGCGGGGAGACGGGGAGGAAAGTTGAAAGCGCAAGTTCCCAGAATTCTCCCCTAAAATGATGAATTGCCACCCAGTGGATACCACCGGCCGATCGACCCGAGGAACTAATGAGCCCCGCAAACGAACCACGTCAGTCCAAAACAGAGCGAACTGCCGCGGCCCGAGAGAAAGCCCGTGAAATCCGCGAGGCGCAGGTGAAGAAGGACAAGCGCAACAAGCTGCTCATCGGCTGGGGCATTGTTGCCGCCGTCGTGGCCATCATTGTGGTGGTGGCGCTGGTCGTCACCTCGAACATTCAGAAGAACGCCCCGATTGCGGATGAGGGACCCACCCCGGCCAACGGCAACGTCTACGGCGGCGTCACGCTGCTGGCCAACTCCGAGGTCGCGAAGACCGAGCCCGCGACCGTCCGGGTCGCCGACATTCCCGCGCCGGCGGACACTGCGCCCGCAGAGGTGACCGCACCCGGTGCCGAGGCTGAGGCCGGCAAGCCGGTCAAGGTGGTTCTCTACATCGACTTCATCTGCCCCGCGTGCAAGAACTTTGAGACCCAGTACAACGAGACGCTCACTGGCCTTCGCAACGAAGGCAAGATCAGCGTGGAATACCGCCCGCTCGGGTTCCTGGACAGCCAATCCACCACCAACTACTCGTCCCGCGCCGCCAACGCGGCGGCCTGCGTTGTGAACGAATCGCCGGAGAAGTACGCGGACTTCGTCAATGCGCTGTTCGAGAAGCAGCCTGCTGAAGGCGGCGCCGGCATCTCGGATGCGGATCTGAATAAGATGGCCACCGATGCCGGGGCCAAGAGCATCGAAACGTGCGTGGACGAGAAGACCTTCCGCCCGTGGGTGAAGTACGCCACCAAGCAGGCGGCGTCCATCGGTATCACCGGCACGCCCTCCGTGTTCGTTGACGGCAAGCAGTGGGGCAAGGGCGAGAGCGCCCAGACCCCGTTCGAGGACTTCCTCCAGGCCGCCATCGAAGCCAAGCAGTAGGCGGCAGGACTCAACAGCAAAGTGCAGGCCCGGTTCCGGATTCTTCCGGGGCCGGGCCTGTTTTTATCACCGGGCATCCGTGGGCTAACCTTATCTAGCGCCATAGCGCCAGGCCCCTCATTGCGGCCCGGTGCCGGCTGGCGCGCAGGAATGCCTCCTTAGCTCAGTTGGCCAGAGCACCGCTCTTGTAAAGCGGGGGTCGTCGGTTCGAATCCGACAGGGGGCCCATAGAAACCGCGCCGCTACTGGGAACTATCCCGGTGGCGGTGCGGTTTTTGTTTCGGCGTTGAAGGGCGAACCCCTCCGTATTCCTCGTGGCAGAGTCCGCTGATAGTCGGGCGACGTGCTAATCGACCGTGACCGGTGTCGACCTGTCAAAATTGATTTGAGCGAGAGATATCGCTTATGACGAGCCTCGATCACCGGCAAATCGTTTCGATGACGCCAGCTGAGTTCGGCGAAGAGCCTGCCTACATAATTCCCTGGGCATCGCGCAGCCTCGACCGGGAAATAAATCAGAACCTTGGGGTCTGGGCGAATCTCACGCCCTTGAAGTCGTCGGGGCAATTTTGCCGTCAGGTTCGTTCCATGGGGAGGAACTGGTCACTGGGTGCCATTCGGATCATGGGGGACAAGAGCTGCCCGGGTCAGCATACGTGCGGCTCTGGTCTCCGCGCGGTAGCTTTTGATCCAGGCACGCTGTCGCTCTGGCCTGGACGTTCGCAACCTGGACTTGGAGACCTGCAGGGCGCTGCTGTCCGAAGGTCCTCTCTACAGCGTCGGCCGGATGTTCTGGTTGGAGTAGAAGAGGTTGGTTGGGTCGTATTTGGCTTTGACAGCGCTGAGCCGGTCATATTTCGTCCCGTAGGCGGCCCTCACCCGGGACTCCCATCTTCGCCCACATCGTTGACTTAGACCCTGCTCGCGGCGAAGGGCTGCGGCGCATCGAAGAAGACGCGTGTCCATCCGACGTTGTGTTCCGTTTCAGCCGGGTCTGCCCGTTGGGAGAGGATCAGGGGTTCACACTGGGACCGGTGATGTGGGAAGGCCGTGGCTTCCGGGTCGACTCGGGCGGCCACACCGTGCATTTGCTGCATACCGATGGCGCTCGCCGGCGAAGGCATCTCAGCCGCAAAATTGAGCAGGATGTCGATGGCGTCGTCAGCGAATGCGGTGAAGAAACTCGATGTCCAGTAGTGGTTTCGGCCCGAGGGGAATTCCGGATCGTGAGCGGTCTGCAGGTGCAGTAGTCGGTTGGAATTACCACGTCCTCCGCCGGGCCGAGATTACTCCGAGCGGTGTGGCAAGGCCAAATTTCTGGGTGGCGCGGTCAAGGTCGCCCAGGAGCGCCCCGGCCGCCTTTGACGGAGACAGTGAATGGTTTGCCCGCGCGAAAGTCACCGCGCGGCAGATATCTTCGGCGTCCGCCGGGCGGACGATCACGGCAGGACCGCGATCGATCATCGCGTTGACGAGCTTCGGGGCGTCGTCGTATCCGCGCTCTCCAGGATGGAACAACTCGCCCCGGAGCGCCGAACTCAGGCCGTCCACGGCGGATGGGTCGAGCGATGGAGAAGGCGACTGGGTAGGCACGCAAGGCACATTTCCCGATCCGGACGTCATCTCGTCACGGTGGCATCGGGCAAACGTGGTTTTGGGTACTTTGAGCCTGCGCCCCTTGCTTCTGACGTCAATGGCCTTGACCTGCGTCCCGGCAGGACTACCGTGGCATAGGACAAAAGAATTGTGGACAATGTTCGTACAGTGCGCATCACGTCGGATGGTTTGCCAAACCCGCCAACGCACAGTCTGATTCTCGAACAGGCCCGCCGGGACAACCGGCGGGCCCGAGTCATTTGGGGGACGCCATGACCGACAGACGCCTGAATCGTCGCCGCGCCGCCGCCGCCGGCTTGACATTGTTCACCCTGGCCGCGTTGCTGTCAGGCTGCACGGCCAGCGCCCCCGCCGAATCCGGCGCCTCCACCCAGCCCGCCGCTCCCACCCAGCCCGCCGCTCCCACCCAGCCCGGTGCGGCGACCTCGGCCGCCGCCCCCGCGGGCCCGGCGTCGGCTGCCCTGACAGGCAGTGCGCCCTACAGGGCGCTGACAGCGGAGCAGCAGCAGAAGATCAGCGCGCTGGAGGCCATGGACCAGGCCACGTTCGAACAGCAGAGCCGGGATGACCATCTGGCCTTCGGGGCGTTCCTTCGTGAGGTCTACCAGGAGGCCCCGGCCACCGGGAAGATCTCCCGGACAAGCACCGGTGCCGAGATCATCGACGATGAACTGCTCAAGGAAGCGACCGCCCGCTTGAGCGTCCAGCCTGGCCCCGGCGCCGCCACAACCACGCCTGCTGCGGCCGGCAGCAACTACACCAAGATGGCCCCGTCGCGCGTTTCGTCCCTCTTTCCCACGGCCTATGCCGACGTTGCCGCGCCGTCCGGGCTGAGCCAGGAAAGTGTTCTCTCCGGGCTCTCGGACCCGCAGCGCATGCTCATTGTGACTGAGTCCAACAATTTCATTCCGTATGACGGTTCCTGGGAGCAACTCGAGTTCAAGGTCATCGAGATGCAAAGCACGGAAACCCAGGCCCGCAACCAGTTGTACTTCGCCTTCACGCCCTTTACGGATATCCATGGGGCCAAGGACGGTGTCTGGGTCTTGATGTTCAACGCCCTGGAGTCGCAGGAAAAATGGATCCCCGATTTGTCCGTCATCGACTGACCGGACAACCGGTACCCGCGGGTTCGTCGTGGCGTCCGCTGCCGGAGACCCGGATATAGCGCCCGGGGGACGTTAGGCCCTAGACCACGGAAACCGCACGGCGGAGTCTGGGCCTATGACTGAAACTCATCCGGACAAGACGCCGGACATCAAGTCCACCCAGCTTCAGGAACAGCCGACGGTGGTGCTGCGCGAAACCGTTCCCATGGCGGGCCTGCGCGGGTTCTTCGGCCGCGCGTACAGCGCGGTGATGAGTGCGGCGGAACAACAGCACGTCCAGCTGGCCGGACCGCCGTTCGCGATGTATCGCGGGATGCCGACCGACGTCGTCGACGTCGAGGCCGGGTTTCCGGTGGCGGCGCCGTTTCCCGGCGGCGGCGACGGCGGTGTCACCGCGGGCTCCCTGCCGGCCGGCCGGGCCTTCGAAGCGATGCACGTGGGCCCTTACGAGTCTCTCCCCAAAACGTATGGGGCGATCATGGAGAAGATGCAGGCCGAAGGCCTGACGCCGGGCAACGCGATGTGGGAGTACTACCTCAGCGACCCCGCGGCGGAGCCGGACCCGGCAACCTGGAAGACTCTCATCATTTGGCCTGTCGCCTGAACGGGCAGCCAGCCGTGCAGACTGCCCGGTGCCGAACCCTTTGGGGAGTCGTGGCGCCCGTCGTGGTGCCCCGCCCGTCCCACCTGGAGGGCCGTGCGACGCAATGTGTCTGATTCGGCACACTATTGTTCAACTGCGTGCATAATGTCTTAGACTGCTTCACTGAGATGCCTGAAATGGCGCTCCGCAGCAACGAAAGTGAACCCCCAAATGGCTACCGATTACGACGCACCACGCAAGACTGAAGAAGAGTCTCCGGCTGAGTCGGTGGAGGCACTTCAGGCGTCCCGCAGTGGCGGCGCCCAGACTGCCGTCATCGACGTCGATGAGAACGACACGGCTGAAGGCATCGACCTTCCCGGCGCTGATCTTTCCGGCGAAGAACTGACCGTCGTTGTTGTTCCCGAACAGTCCGATGAATTCACCTGCTCCTCCTGCTTCCTGGTCCGGCACCGGACCCAGGTGGCCAAGGAAAAGAATGGCCTGAAGTACTGCCGCGACTGCGAAGGCTAGGGGACCTTCCACCGCGCGCCACCACTTCACAACTTTCCAGCAAGGCACCGCGAAGCGCCGGATTCCGCAAGGGACCGGCGCTTCGCCGTTGCCCGGCGCTTCTCCAGCAGGACGACGGCGGCGCAACCGTCCCGGGACCCGGCGCGGCGCAGCCCAGCGGTTGGACGCAGATCCGGCCGGACTCTCGCTTCGGCCCGGAAACGCTCCTATTCTGGAGCTATCTCATCTCTCAAGGGGGCGGCCCAAATGAAGAAGATCCTGGTGTGGCTGGTAGCTATCCTGATGGCAGTCGGATCGGGGCTCGTGGCGCCCGGTCCCGCAGCGGCGGCTCCCTACTGCGGACTGGTGTGGGGGTCGCTGATGAAGGCGGATCCGGCGATGAGCCAGGCCCAGGTGACGAATGTCCGCACGGGCCAGCACTACTGCTTCGACCGGCTGGTCATCGACCTCAACGGGCCCGTCGGCGGCTACACCGTCCGCTACGTTCCCCAGGTCACGCAGGACGGGTCGGGATTGCCGGTCCCGCTGCGGGGCCAGGCGTTCCTCCAGATCACAGCCAACGCACCGGCCTATGACGACAACGGCAACGCCACCTACAACCCGGCAGATCCGAACGAACTGAGCAACGTCAGCGGCTACCAGACGTTCCGGCAGGTGGCATGGGCCGGCAGCTTCGAGGGCTATTCGAGCCTTGGCCTCGGGGTCCGGGCCCGGCTGCCGTTCCGCGTGTTCACCCTGGCCGGGCCGGACGCGGGCTCACGGCTCGTGATCGACGTCGCGCATTTCTGGTGAGGCCCGGCCGGTTGGCTGCGTCGCCCACGGAGCGCCCGCCGTCGTTAGTAAGCTGACTTAGTAAGCTGACCGAGAAATTCTTTCGGGACCGTCGCGCACCTGTTGCACCCTGCGGTAGCGTCAGAGATACCGGACCTAGCGATGCCGGCCGCAATACGGTATCGCACCTACTCAGGAGGACGCATGAAAGCTTCACCCACGCTCACGATGAACCTGCAGGCGGTGCTAGTTGACCTGATCGAACTTCACGTTCAGGGCAAGCAGGCGCATTGGAACATCGTCGGAACGAACTTCCGGGACCTCCACCTGCAGTTGGATGAGATTATCGATTCTGCCCGTGAGTTCGCGGATGAGCTGGCGGAGCGCATGCGCGCCCTCCATGCCCTTCCGGACGGCCGCAGCTCCACGGTGTCCAAGTCCACCTCGCTCGCCGAGTTCCCCAGTGGCCTGATCAACACCAAGGACGCCATCGAGCGGATCGTCGCGGCCCTGGAGGCCGCCGTCGGCACCATGCGCAAAGTCCACGACGAAGTCGACGAAGAGGACCCGACCACGGCGGACCTGCTGCACGCATTCATTGCCAAGTTTGAGCAGTACGCCTGGCTGGTCAACGCGGAGACGATGCGGGCCAACGCCAGCGTCACCACGGCGGACAGCAAGTAGCGTTTCCCGGAAGCTCAGAGCGCCCGGCACCGGTTCCCACCGGCGCCGGGCGTTTGGCTTTAAAGCGGCGCCGGCATGCAGCACGGGAGCGTTGCGGTTCCCTGGCTATTTGGCGGTCGGCACTTTCCGGAGCACGACGGCGGCAAGCACCGACGCCCCGGCCATGAGCACCAGTGCAATGGTGGCCGTGATGTGGACACCTGAATCGAACGCGGCCCGGGCTGCGGCCATCACGGCCTCCGCCAGCGGTGCCGGGAGGGCCTGGGCCAGTTCCACGGCCCCGGCGAGCGTCTCGCCCGCCTGGGCTGATGCCTCAGCTGGCGCTGCGTCCGCGGCGCCGGCGGGTAGCCGGAGATTGCCCTGGTAGGAAGCCGTCAGGATGGAGCCGAGGATGGCGGTGCCCAGCAGGGAACCGATTTCGTAGCCGGTCTCGGAAATTGCGGCCGCCGCCCCGGACTTCTCGGCCGGGGCGGCACCGAGGATCAGGTCGTTGGAGATGGTCTCTGCGGCGCCGACGCCAAGGCACAGCACCAGCAGTGCCGCCAGGAGCAGCGCCGGGCCGTTGCTGTGATCGCCGAAGGCCACAAGGAAGTAACCGCCGGCGCTCAGGAGCAGCCCGCCCGCGACCACAAAACCGGGGCGGACCTTCTTCACCAGCGGCACCACCAGCAGGCCGGCCAGGACCGTCGCGATGAGCGCGGGGACCATGGCGACGCCGGATTCGGAGGGGGACTGCCCCTCGAGCAGCTGCAGGTGCTGGGCCAGGAACAGGATGAAGCCGTTGAAGGAGAACAGCGCCAGAACGTTGGCGATGATGGCGGTGCTGAAGACCCGGTTGCTGAAGAGGCTGATATCCAGCAGGGGAGCGGTGCGGTTTTCGTCCGCGGGGCTTCCCGGTGCGGAGCCGGTTATTGTCGCAGCGACCTGAGGGAGGCTGTCCTGCGACCGGGCGTCCCGCTCCAGGCCGCCCGCCAGGAGCTGCCGCTGCCGCCGGATGAAGATGTAGCCCATCGTCAGGCCAAAGGCGATGGCGGCCAGCGGTTCCACTGCCAGACCGTGCGTGGCCAGGATCTTGATGCCGTAGACCACCGGCACCATAACGAGCAGGGACAGGACGATGCTGGGCACGTCCACCCGGCCAGGGTTCGGGTCCCGGGATTCCGGGATCAGGGCCGGGCCCAGGACCAGCAGCGGCAGGATGATCGGCACGGCGACCAGCAGCACCGCGCCCCACCAGAAGTGCTCCACCAGCCAGCCGCCGAAGATCGGGCCCAGGGCGGCACCGCCGGAGAATCCGGCGGCCCAGATGGCCACGGCCAGCCGGCGCCGGTTGGGCTCGGGGAAGATGTTGCGGATCAGGGACAGGGTGGAGGGCATCAGCATGGCGCCGAAGAACCCCAGCCCCGCACGCCCGGCAATCAGCCACTCGGCGCTGGGGGCGAAGGCCGTGACCGCTGAGACGGCAGCGAAGCCCGTGCTGCCGATGAAGAGCAGCCGGCGGCGGCCGATCCTGTCACCGAGGCTGCCCATTGCCACGAGGAGACCGGCGAGGACCAGGGGATAGGCATCGACAATCCAGAGCAGCTCTACCCCGGAGGCATCGAGGCTGCGTGCGATGGCAGGCAGCGCGAAGGTCAGGGCCGTGTTGTCGACGGCCACGAGCAACACGGGAAACATCAGCAGCGCCAGCGCCAGCCAGTCGCGCCACGGCGCACGCGGCGCCGGGGACTGCTTCGTTCCGGCGGCGGAGTTGCCGACCGTGCCGGTGCTGCTGCGGGTGGTAAATGTGTTGCTCATCAAAATAACTATACCGTCTGGACGGTATAGTTATTAAACCGACCGTTAAGACACGTCCCCGCCGCGGGGCATGATTGGAACCATGGCCAGAAAACCCGTCGCCCGCGAAGCCGTCCTTGACGCGTTCGAATCCCTGCTTATCGAAGAGGGTGAACGTGCCGCGACGCTGGATGCCGTCGCCCGGCTGGCCGGCGTCTCCAAGGGCGGGCTGCTCTACCACTTCCCCACCAAGGAGGCGATGATTTCCGTCCTGCTGGAACGGCTGGACCGGTTGCTCGCCGAGGATCTCTCCGCCATGGCGGCCGCTCCGGAAGGCGCCGCGGCGTTCTTCATCAAGTCCTCGGTCTGGGCGGACACGCCGCTGGACCGGGTCTTCGTGGCAGCCACCCGGCTGGCCGAAGTGGCCCACCAGGAAACCCTGCGCCGGATCGCTTCGGTCCAGGCGGGCTGGCTCGAACTGCTGGCGGCCGACGTCGGCCCCGCCATGGCCAAGCCGGTCCTCTACATGGGGGACGGGCTGTATTTCAACGCCATGCTGGCACGCGGCCCGGGCGGTCCGCTCCCGGAGGTCGGCCCCGACGTTGAAAGCCTGCTCACCGCCCTCGAGCGGCTCCGCGGCTGACCGGAGGAGCGCCGCTCGCCGCCGGTATCGCGGCCCGCCCACCGTCGAACTCGCCGGACGGCTGCGGGGTCGCGGGAACGTCGGCGACGCCGCAGCTTTCCCGCGAATTCGCGTTCGACGGCGGCCCCGGCGCGTCCCTGGTTTGCGGACGCGGGCCGGGCGTAGGACAATGGGGCCTGTGACTGTTGTCACGCAAATTTAATATGCCTTTGATCTGCGGCGGGAGAGTTCTGCAAGTAGGTACAAGCAGGCGCCGTAGGAGCAAACCCTCCCCAGGAATCTCTCAGGCCCATGTACCGCCGCGGCAAGGCAACTCTGGAAAGTAGCAGGCTGTCCTTTGACATGCTGTGCTCACCGACGGTGCAAGCGGAGTCATGCGAAAGCGCGGCTCCGCGGAAACTCTCAGGTCCAATACAGAGCGGGGAGGAACCCGAATCAATGCGGCGTACCCTGCGCCGCCTTAGTTATGGAGTTCCTTGTGACTGTTACCTCAGCGTCCACGTCCTTCGTTGACCGGCACATCGGCGCCCGCCGCCAGGCCGACGTCGACGCCATGCTGAAGGCTGTCGGCTACGACACCATCGATGCCCTCGTGGACACGGCCGTCCCGAAGGACATCCGGCAGGACTCCGCGCTGGCACTCGGGGCGGCGCTCAGTGAAGTCGAGGTCCTCGCCGAGCTGCGCAAGCTTGCCGCTAAGAACACAACTGCCGTCCAGATGATCGGGCAGGGCTACTACGACACCCTCACCCCGGCCGTCATCCGCCGCAACATCCTCGAAGCCCCGGCCTGGTACACGGCCTACACCCCGTACCAGCCGGAAATCTCCCAGGGCCGGCTCGAGGCGCTGCTGAACTTCCAGACCATGGTCCAGGATCTTGTCGGCCTGCCCATCGCCAATGCCTCGCTGCTGGACGAAGCCACCGCTGTCGCCGAGGCCGTGCTTATGATGCGCCGGGCCAACAAGAACAAGTCCGCCCACGACGGCAAGACCGTCCTCGACGCCGACTGCCTGCCGCAGACCATCGCGATCGTCAAGGGCCGCGCCGAGGCGCTGGGCTTCGAGGTCGAGATCGCCGATCTCTCCAAGGGACTGCCCGAGGGTGTCATCAACGGCGTTGTCCTGCAGCAGCCCGGCGCCTCCGGCCGGGTGTTTGACCACACCGCCGTGATCGCCGACGCCAAGGAACGCGGCGCCCTCGTCACCGTCGCCGCGGACCTGCTGTCGCTGACCCTCATCACCCCGCCCGGCGAGCAGGGCGCCGACATCGCCGTCGGCTCCGCCCAGCGTTTCGGCGTCCCGTTGTTCTTCGGCGGCCCGCACGCCGCCTACATGGCCGTCCAGAAGGGCCTCGAGCGGTCCATGCCCGGCCGTCTGGTCGGCGTCTCCAAAGACAACGCCGGCGTCCCGGCCTACCGCCTGGCCCTGCAGACCCGCGAGCAGCACATCCGCCGTGAGAAGGCCACCTCCAACATCTGCACCGCGCAGGCCCTGCTGGCGATCGTGTCCTCCTTCTACGCCGTTTACCACGGCCCGGACGGCCTGAAGGCCATCGCTGAGACCACCCACGGCCACGCCCGGACCATTGCCGCCTCGCTGCAGGCCGCTGGCCTGGACGTGCTGCACGCCAGTTTCTTCGACACCGTGACCGTCTCGGTCCCCGGCAAGGCCGCACAGATCATTGCCGCCGCCGAGGCCAAGGGCATCAACCTGCGCAGCATCGACGCGGACACTGTCGGCGTCTCCGCCGATGAAGCGACGACGGCGGCCATCGTCGCCGACGTCGTCGCCGCCTTCGGTGCGAGCGTCGCAGACGCAGAATCAGACGCAGCACCAGACGCAGAATCAGGCGCAGAACCCGGCGCGGCCGAAGGCAGCGGCACAGCCTTCGCGCTGGAAGCCGCCGTCGAGCGCACCTCCGACTACCTGCAGCACCCGGTCTTCAACACGCACCGTTCCGAGACCCAGCTGCTGCGCTACATCCGCCGGCTCTCGGACCGCGACCTCGCCCTGGACCGCACCATGATCCCGCTGGGTTCGTGCACCATGAAGCTGAACGCCACGGCCGAAATGGAAGCCATCTCCTGGCCGGAGTTTGCCTCGATCCACCCCTTCGCCCCGGAATCCCAGACCGCCGGCTGGCGCGAACTGATCGCGGACCTCGAAGCCCAGCTGACCGAGATCACCGGCTACGACCAGGTGTCCATCCAGCCCAACGCCGGCTCGCAGGGCGAGCTTGCCGGCCTGCTGGCCATCCGCGGCTACCACCTCTCCCGCGGCGAGGCCCAGCGCACCATCTGCCTGATCCCGGCTTCCGCGCACGGCACCAACGCCGCCTCGGCGGTGCTGGCCGGGATGAAGGTTGTTGTCGTGGCCACCGCCGCCAACGGCACGATCGACCACGCCGACCTGCAGGCCAAGATCGAGCTGCACAAGGACGTGCTGTCCGCGATCATGATCACCTACCCCTCCACCCACGGGGTATTCGACGCCGACGTCCGCGAGGTCTGCGACGCCATCCACGCAGCCGGCGGCCAGGTCTACATCGACGGCGCCAACCTCAACGCCCTCGTCGGGCTGGCCCAGCCCGGCCTGTTCGGCGGCGACGTCTCGCACCTGAACCTGCACAAGACCTTCTGCATCCCGCACGGCGGCGGCGGCCCCGGCGTCGGCCCGGTCGCGGCCAAGGCCCACCTGGCACCGTTCATGCCGGGCGATGCCAACAACGCCGATCCGGCCAACGGCGACAGCGGGCCTCCGATCTCCGCCTCGCGCTACGGCTCGGCCGGCGTGCTGCCGATCTCCTGGGCCTACGTGAAGCTCATGGGCGGTGCGGGCCTCACCGAGGCCACCAAGTCAGCCCTGCTCGCCGCCAACTACATCGCCGCCCGGCTGAACGACTTCTTCCCGGTGCTCTACACCGGCGAAGGCGGACTCGTGGCCCATGAATGCATCCTGGACCTGCGCGAACTCACGGCCAAGACCGGCGTCACCGCCGAGGACGTTGCCAAGCGACTGATCGACTACGGCTTCCACGCCCCCACCCTGGCGTTCCCGGTCGCCGGCACCCTGATGGTCGAACCCACCGAGTCCGAGGACCTCGGGGAGATCGACCGCTTCATCACGGCAATGATCTCCATCCGCGCCGAGATCGACCAGGTGGCGCACGGCGAGTTCACCGTCGAGCACAGCCCGCTGCGCAACTCCCCGCACACCGCCGCCGCCGTCATCAGCAGCGACTGGGCCCGCGAGTACCCGCGTGAGCAGGCCGTTTTCCCGGTCCACACGCTCAGGCAGGACAAGTATTTCCCGCCGGTCGGCCGGATCGACGGCGCCGCCGGTGACCGCAACCTGATCTGTTCCTGCCCGCCGCTTTCCGAGTTTGAAAACTAAGGATCCCGACATGTCTGAGAACTACACGGCACTCTACGAAGAGCACAAGAAGCTCGGCGCCTCCTTCACGGACTTCGGCGGCTGGCAGATGCCGCTCAAGTACAGCTCCGAGCTGGCCGAACACCACGCCGTCCGCAAGTCCGCCGGCCTCTACGACCTCTCCCACATGGGCGAAGTCTGGGTCACCGGCCCCGACGCCGCGGCCTTCCTGGACTACGCCCTGGTCGGCAAGATCTCCGCAATGGCGGTCGGCAAGGCCAAGTACTCGCTGATCTGCAAGGAGGACGGCGGCATCATCGACGACCTGATCACCTACCGCCGCGGCGACCAGAAGTTCCTGGTGGTCCCGAACGCGGGCAACGCGAAGGTCGTGGCCGCGGCCCTCGCCGAGCGGGCCGGTTCCGGCAACGAGGGAGGGTTCGACGTTACCGTCGAGGACGCCTCCGCCGAGACCTCACTGATCGCCGTGCAGGGCCCCAAAGCCCAGGAGATCCTGCTGCGCCTCGTTCCTGCCGCGCAGCACGAACTCGTCACCGGGCTGAAGTACTACGCCGCCGTCGACGTCCCCTTGATGTTCGGCGGCGCCAGCCAGGAGCTCCTGCTCGCCCGCACCGGCTACACCGGTGAGGACGGCTTCGAGATCTTCGTCGCGAACGGCGACGCCGCCGCCCTCTGGCAGGCGCTCGTGGCCATCGCCGAGGACGGCGAACTGACGCCCGCCGGACTCGCCTCCCGCGACTCGCTCCGGCTCGAGGCCGGGATGCCGCTTTACGGCAACGAGCTCTCCCTCGATGGCGACCCGTTCGCGGCCGGACTGGGCCCGGTCGTGGCGCTCTCCAAGGAAGGGAACTTCGTCGGCAAGGCTGCCCTGGCCGCCGCGAAGGAAGCCGGCGCAGGCACCACGACGGGCCGCAAGCTCGTCGGGCTCAAAGGCCTCGGCCGCCGGGCAGGCCGCGGCCACTACCCGGTCCTGAAGGACGGCAACACCGTCGGCGAAGTCACCTCCGGCCAGCCCAGCCCGACCCTGGGCTACCCGGTCGCGATGGCCTACGTCGACGTCGGGTTCACCGAACCCGGAACGGCCCTGGACATCGACCTCCGCGGCAAGGCTGAACCGTTCGAAGTTGTCGCGCTGCCGTTCTACAAGCGCCAGAAGTAGCCCTTAGATTTAGCACCAAGACCACTCCAAGACTTAGGAAAAACACATGGCAAAAGTTGCCCCTGAACTGCAGTACTCCGACGAGCACGAGTGGGTTGCCCGGGAGGCCGGATCAAACATTGTTTCCATCGGCATCTCGGCGGTCGCCACGGACGCCCTCGGCGACATCGTCTACGTGGACCTGCCCGAGGTCGGTGCCACTGTGACCGCGGGGGAGACCTGCGGCGAGGTGGAGTCCACCAAGTCCGTTTCGGACCTGTACGCTCCCGTCACCGGCGAGGTCACCGAAACCAACCCGGCCGTCGTCGAGGACCCCGCACTGATCAACAGCGACCCCTACGGTGCCGGCTGGCTCTTCAAGGTCGCCGCCGAATCCGACGGCCCGCTCCTCTCCGCCCAGGAGTACGCGTCCAAGAACGGCGGCGAGCTGTGAGCGCGGCTGCAGGCACCACCACGGCTGCCGGCACCGAGACCGCATTCGAGCAGGTAGTCTCCCCGAGCCTGGACGCCGAGCTGTCCGCCCTCGACCCGGAAATCGCCGCACAAATCGACGCCGAGCTGACCCGCCAGCGGGACGGCCTGGAAATGATCGCCTCGGAGAACCACACCGCCAAGGCCGTCATGCAGGCGCAGGGTTCCGTGCTCACCAACAAGTACGCCGAGGGCTACCCGGGCAAGCGCTACTACGGCGGCTGCGAGCATGTAGACGTGATCGAACAGCTCGCAATCGACCGGGTCAAGGCCCTGTTCGGCGCCGGGTACGCCAACGTCCAGCCGCACTCCGGCGCGCAGGCCAACGCCTCCGTCATGCACGCCCTGATCCGCCCGGGCGACACCATCATGGGCCTGAACCTGGCGCACGGCGGTCACCTCACCCACGGCATGAAGATCAACTTCTCCGGCCGCCTGTACAACGTGATCCCGTACCAGGTCCGCGAGGACGACCACCGGATCGACATGGCCGAGGTGGAGCGCCTGGCCCAGGAGCACAAACCGCAGCTGATCGTCGCCGGCTGGTCGGCCTACGCCCGGCAACTGGACTTCGCCGAGTTCCGCCGGATCGCCGATTCCGTGGGCGCTTACCTGATGGTGGACATGGCCCACTTCGCCGGACTCGTCGCCGCCGGACTGCACCCGTCCCCGGTGCCGTACGCCCACGTCACGACCTCCACCACGCACAAGACCCTCGCCGGTCCGCGCGGCGGCATCATCCTCTCCAACGACGCCGACATCGCCAAGAAGATCAACTCGGCGGTGTTCCCCGGCCAGCAGGGCGGCCCGCTGGAACACGTGATCGCGGGCAAGGCCGTGGCCTTCAAGATCGCCGCGTCCCCCGAGTTCAAGGAACGCCAGGAGCGTGTCCTGGCCGGAGCCCGCATCCTCGCCGAACGCCTGGTCCAGCCGGACATCACCGCCAAGGGCATCAACGTCATCTCCGGCGGCACCGACGTGCACCTGGTCCTGGTGGACCTGCGCAACTGCGAGCTTAACGGCCAGCAGGCCGAGGACCGCCTCGCGGAAATCGACATCACCGTCAACCGCAACGCCGTGCCGTTCGACCCCCGCCCGCCGATGGTCACCTCGGGGCTGCGCATCGGCACCCCCGCGCTGGCCACCCGCGGGTTCGGCGAAGCAGCGTTCGCCGAAGTCGCGGACATCATCGCGGAGGCCTTGATCGCCGACGCCGGCACGGACCTGTCCGGTCTGCGCTCCCGGGTGCAGGCCCTCGCCGCCGCCCACCCGCTCTATCCCTCGGTGGCCCACCTCGCCTAAGGGCCGAACTGCGGGTAACAGCAGTACAGATCACGACGCCTGGCCGCCGCCACAAGCTGCTGCCCGGCGTCGTGCATCCGGCGAAACCGACGCCACCCGGCGATAGCGCCGCCTTCCGGCAGGACCATCTGCCGGGCCACAGTTAGAGCTAGTTAGGAACGACAATGGCCGTTGGAGTCTTTGACCTTTTTTCCATCGGAATAGGGCCCTCCAGTTCACACACGGTGGGCCCCATGCGGGCTGCTGCCGTGTTCGCCGGGGAACTCACGGCCTCCGGCGTGCTGGACCGGGTGACGGCGTTGCGGGTGGACCTCTACGGCTCCCTCGCCGCGACCGGGCACGGCCACGGCACCATGACCGCCGTCCTGCTCGGTCTGGAGGGCTTCCACCCGGAGCTGATCCTCCCCGAGGAAGTGGAGGAACGGCTCGCAACCATTGCCGAGACCGGCCTCCTGCAGCTGGCCGGCACCGGCGAAGCGGGCGTCCCGCTGCCCTACGGCGTGCAGGACATGGTGCTGCGCCCCCTGACCATCCTCCCGCGGCACACCAACGGCATGACGTTCACCGTCTCCGGCGCCGACGGGGAGGTCCTGCACAGCGCCACCTTCTTCTCCGTGGGCGGCGGCTTCATCGTCCGAGAGGGCGAGGAGGACGCGGCGCTCAAGGAACTCGCCGAGTCCAAGAAGGAACTGCCGCTGCCCTTCCGCACCGCCGCGGAACTGCTGGGCCGCTGCCAGTCCAAGGGCCTCTCGATCGGCGAGATCATGTTCGTCAACGAGCGGGCCTCCCGGACCGAGGCCGAGATCCGCGAAGGCCTCCTGCACATCTACTCCGTGATGGAAGGCTGCGTCGAGGTCAGCCTGAAGCGCGAGGGACTGCTGCCCGGCGGGCTCAAGGTCCGCCGCCGAGCGCCGGACTGGCACGAACGCCTTCTGAAAGAAACCCTGGATCAGGACCCCGACTTCCGGGACCCGAAATACTGGCAGGAATGGGTCAACCTGATCGCCCTGGCCGTGAACGAGGAAAACGCCTCGGGCGGCCGCGTCGTCACCGCCCCGACGAACGGCGCCGCCGGCATCATCCCCGCCGTGCTGTACTACGCTCTGCACTTCGCGCCGGGTATGGACAAGGCCACCCAGGCCGACCGCGACGACGTTGTGGTCAAGTTCCTGCTGACCGCCGCCGCGATCGGGGTGCTGTACAAGGAACAGGCCTCGATCTCCGGCGCCGAGGTCGGCTGCCAGGGTGAGGTGGGCTCGGCGTCGTCGATGGCCGCGGCGGGTCTGGCCGAGGTCATGGGCGGCACGCCGCAGCAGGTGGAGAACGCCGCGGAAATCGCGATGGAGCACAATCTGGGTCTGACCTGCGACCCGATCGGCGGGCTCGTGCAGATCCCCTGCATCGAACGCAACGCCATCGCGGCAGCAAAGGCCATCAACGCCGCCAAAATGGCGCTGTGGGGCGATGGTTCGCACCGGGTGTCGCTCGACGAGGTCATTGTGACCATGCGGGAGACCGGCCGGGACATGAGCTCCAAGTACAAGGAGACCGCTATGGGCGGGCTCGCCGTGAACGTGGTGGAATGCTGAGTCAGTTGTAAAGCGCGACCCAGAGGTTCAGCGACGAGGCGAACATGATCCAGGCGAGGTAGGGCAGCAACAGGAGCGCGGCCGTCCGGCTGATCGGTTTAAAGCGGAGGGCAGTGACGACCACGGCCACGGCCAGGGACACAATAATGCCAAAGGCGATCCACAGGGCCGGGGTGCCGAGCGCCGGGTACAAGCCGAAGAACACCGGCGTCCACAGCAGGTTCAGCACCAGCTGCACGGCATAGGCTGCGAGGGCGGGCCTGGTCCCTTCCGCCCGGCTCCTCCAGACCAGCCAGGCGGCCACGGCCATTGCAATGTAGAGGGCCGTCCAGACCGGCCCGAACAACCAGTTCGGCGGCGACCACGGTGCCTGGTCCGCGGTGGCATACCAGCCGTTGACGTTGTCGGCAGTGGCCAGCCCGCCCAGCCCCGCAACCAGGGCCGAGGCAGCGAGGAATACCAGCAATCCCAGCAACTGGGGTCCCAGCGCACGCTTTGCGGGCGGGTGTTCCTGACGTCCGGAGCTTGCGGCCAATGATTGCTGATCAGGTGCCATGCTTCCAGCGTAGCGCGTGAGTTCCGGGCGGGAACAGGGGGCGGGGCGGATAGACTTGACTCTGCATGTCCGCATGCCGCCGACGCTCGTACCGCAATGATTGGATGCCGCACCCTTGCGTGAATTCACCGCCCGCTTCGCCTCTGCCGAAGAGATCGCCACCTGGGACGCCAACGTCACCGCGAACCCCAATGGCGGCAATCTCCTGCAGTCGGAAGCCTTCGCCGAGGTCAAGCAGAACTTTGGCTGGAAGCCCCTTCACCTCGTGTACGAGACGGCAGACTACACGAGCTACAACCTCATCCTGGAGAAGTCTTTCCCGCTCCTGGGAAAGCTCTGGTACCTGATCAAGGGCCCGGATGTGGCGTCGGTCGAGGATATCCCCGGCATCGCCGCGGCCAATGCCGAGTTCGTCAAGCGCGCCCGGCTGGGCGTCTTCGCTATCAAGATTGAGCCGGACATCCTGCTCTCCGCGGAGGCCAAACGAGTGATCGAAGGCGCCGGGCTGGTCAAGACCCACAACCTGCAGCCCAACGACTCCACGGCCCTGCTCGACATCTCCCCGGAACAGAACCAGCTGCTGCGCAACCTGCACTCGCGCGGCCGCAACGCCGTCCGACGCGCCATCCGCGAGGACGTGGTGGTCCACAACATGGAGCCCACCGAGGCAAACTTCCGCGCCATGTACGCGCTGATGACCAACACCGTGGAAGCCAAGTCCCAGGTCCGGGTCCGCGACTACGAGTACTACCGCCAGTTCTGGACCAACTTCATCAGCCGCGGCCAGGGCAGGCTGCTCTTCGTCTACGAGGACGGCGTGCCCTCCGTGGGAGCCTTCGCCATCAACTACGGCCGCAAGGGCACGTACAAGGACGGCGGCTCGCTGCAAAAACGCGGCCAGTACGGCGACTCCCACCTGGTGCAGTGGACGGCCATCAACCAGCTCAAGGACCTCGGCTGCACCGAATACGACTTCTGCGGCACGCCCCCCAGCGACCAGCTCAAGGACACGTCCAACCCGTTCCATGGACTGGGCCTGTTCAAAACCAGTTTCAGCAAGACCGTGACCGACTTTGTCGGCTGCTACGACCAGGTGCTGAGCCCGCTGAAGTACAAGGCCTGGATGGCCGCGGGGGAACGCCTTGCCCGCCAGATCTACACCCGCCGCACGGGCCAGCAGTTCTACTAAACCGGCAGCCACGGACACTAAGGACGCCGGAATGACCAACGAACCCGACGGCCGCCGCAGGCCGTACACCGACGGAATGCCCAGGACCGAGCCGATGTCGGCCACGCAGGTGCGCCAGAACGCCGCGGCCAAGCGGATGCTGCGCCGGCTGGTCCAGGGCGAGAACCCGCCGACCGCCCCGATGAGCATCGTGGACCGTCTCGCCGGCAGCCCCTACGCCAACCCGATGATCCAGGTGGGCGGGGTGGACACCTCTGCCCGCAAGACCATCGACTTCGCGCTGCACCTGGCCGAGTCCATGTTCCGGTACGGCGCCGGCGCCCTCGAAGTGGAAACCAGCATCATCGCCATCACGGCCGCACTGGGGCTCAAACACATCGAAGTGGACATCACCAACCAGTCGGTGGCCATCAACTACGCCCCCAAAGACCAGACACCGATCTCGCTGCTGCGTGTGGTCCGGTCCTGGACCAACAACTACGCCGGGCTCTCACTGGTTCACCAACTTGTCACCGAGATTGTGGCCGGGGGGGTGGGCCGGGAGGAGGCCGTGCGCCGGCTGGAGGAGATCACCCGCAGCGCCAAGCCGTTCCCGCGCTGGATGGTCACCGTCGCGTTCGGGGTCTTCTCCGCCGTCTTCGTCGGTGTGCTCGGCGGGGGACCCGGCGCCTCCGCGGTGGCGTTCGCGTCCAACCTGCTGGTCAGCCTGCTGGCCAGGCAGTTGGGCCGCTGGCGCACCCCTGACTTCTTCATCACCGCGTCGTGTTCCTTCCTCGTCACCTTCATCGCCCTGCTGCTGTGGCGGTTCGGCGGCCTGGTGGGGATCCAGATCCCCCCGGCCATCGTGGTGGTCGGCGGAATCCTGCTGCTGCTGCCGACCGGACGACTGGTGTCCTCAGTCCAGGATGCGATCAACGGCTTCCCGGTGACGGCGGCCGGACGGTTCCTGTCCACGATGCTGACGTTCGGCGCGCTCGTCGCCGGCATCGCCGTGGGGTTTGTAGTGGGGGACATGACGGGGATGGAGACAATCGACGTCACCGAAACATTCCCGCCGGCGTATCCGTTATGGGTGGTGGTCATTCTGATCGCCATCGCGGTGCTCATGATCGGCATCACCGAACAGACCGCCTGGGACCTGCTGCTGCCGACCGCGGCCGTGGGCGTGGTGGGGTACCTGGTCATGATCGGCGGAGAGGCCCTGAGCATCGGGCCGCGTTATTCGCCCGCCGTGGCCGCCGTCGTCATCGGCCTGCTGGCCCGCGTCGTGGCGCTCCGGATGGGCGCCCCGCAGCTGGTGGTGGCCGTCCCCGCGGCGCTGATCCTGCTGCCCGGGCTCACCATATTCCGGTCCATGTATGTGTTGACCATTGAGGAATCGGAGATCCTGCTGGGTGCCGGGGGCATGCTCAACGCCGGCGCCATCGTGATGGGGGTCGCCGCCGGCATCGTGCTCGGTGACACGCTCGCCCGGCCCCTCACACGCGGCCTGGCCAGCAACGAACGACGGCGGGCGCGTCGCCGCTAGGTCTCCTTTGCACCCTGCGCCGCCGGGTTTTTCCCACCTTCGCCGGGTCCCGACGGCGTGGCGGGCCGCCGGGCCGGCGAGCCCCGGCGTCGTGTTGGCAAAGGTGGGGAAACTCCGCGGTACCCCGCCGGATCTGCTGTTAGACCTTCCGCCTGCTAGATCTCGCCGATGGGCAGCTTTTTTTCGGCCTGGAAGTCGTCCTCCACCCGGCCCATCGCCCAGTAGCCGGAGAGCGAAACCTGGGAGCGCTCCAGCCCGCGCTGCGCGAAGAGCACCTCCCGCAGGCTCTTCATGTAGCCACGCTCGCCGTGCGCAAAGACCTGCACCCGGCCCTGGGGCCACGTGGCGTCCCGCACCGCCGTGACCAGCAGTTCACTGGCCCCGGCAGGTACGCCCCCGCGGAGGAGCCAGCGCAGTTCCACTCCGGCCGGCGCGGCGATGGACTGGACGTCGGCGTCGCCATCCACCTCGAGGAAAGCGACGCCGCGGGCATCCTCCGGCAGGGATTCGATCGAGGCGCCGATGGCAGGCAGGGCGGACTCGTCGCCCGCGAACAGGTACCAGTCCGCGGCCGGATCCGGGTTGTAGCCGCCGCCCGGGCCGGTGAAGGTCAGGGCGTCGCCGGGGCGGGCCGACGCGGCCCACGGCCCCGCGAGGCCGTCATCGCCGTGGATCACGAAGTCGATGGCGAGTTCGCCGGCCGCCTCGTCGACCCAGCGGACGGTGTAGGTCCGGGTGTGCGGCCACTGATCGCGCGGCATGGACTCCCGGATTTCCCAGAGGTCCAGCGGTTGCGGGTAGGTGACCCCGGGCTGCGGGAACACGATCTTGACGTAACGGTCCACGAAGGAGTTGTTCACGTAGCCGGCGAAGCCTGGCCCGCCGGCAATGATCCGTACCATGTGCGGCGAGAGCTGCTCGCGGCGCAGGACCGTGAGGTTGGTCTGCGGGCGGGATTTCCGGGTGGTTGACGTGGCTGCGGGGACTGAGGTCATGAAGCCAAGCCTAGCCAACAACCGCCAACAACCCTGGGCGGAACCGCGGCTGTGAAGCCTGTCAGGGAAGGGGAAGGGGAGGGAGTTCCCAGTTCACCGTGCCGTCGTCTTGTGCCTGGAGCAGCGTATTGGCGTGGCTGAACGGCCGGGAGCCGAAAAATCCCCGTGAGGCTGAGAGCGGGCTCGGATGGGCGTTGGTGATCACCGGTGTGGGACCCAGCAACGGCCGGACGGTCCCGGCGTCGCGGCCCCACAGGATTGCCACCAGCGGCGCGGGGGAGCCGGCGGAGGTGGTACGGTTCGCCACGGCGCTGATCGCTGCCCCCGTGATGGCTTCCCACCCTTTGTTCCGGTGCGATCCGGCCTCCCCGGCCCGGACGCTAAGGACCCTGTTCAGCAGCAGCACACCCTGGGCCGCCCAGCCGCTGAGATCGCCGTGGACCCGCGGCGGCAGCCCCAGATCGGCCTCGAGTTCCTTGTAGATATTGGCGAGGCTGCGCGGGATGGGCCGGGTGGCGCCGTCCACGGCGAAGGAGAGCCCGACGGCATGGCCGGGCGTCGGATAAGGGTCCTGGCCCACGATCAGTACCCGGACGCCCGCCAGCGGCTGCCGGAACGCCCGCAGCACGTTCGACGGCGACGGCAGGACTTCGTGGCCCTCGGCAACCTCCCGGCCCAGGAACGCCAGGACGTCGCGCAACTTCCCCTCCACCGGGGCCAGCGCCTCCGCCCAGCCGGCCGCCACAAGCTCATGCAACGGCAGGCGGGCCAGCCCGGCGAAGCCGGCCCCTTCGTCCGAGGCGGGCTTCAGCTCGAACAGGGCATCGGAATCAAGGAAGTCGGAGGTAGGCACAGCCCCATTCTCGCAGGGCGGCAAATGACAACCCTGTTAGTCGCCCGTAACATGAGTAAGGAACTTTTCACCGGATCAAGCCGTACCGGAACAAGCAGGGAGTCTTCGTGGCCGAACAAGCGCAAGAGCACCTTTCGACGACGGAAGCTGTTGCCGCCGGGACCAGCCCCGAGTCGCCGCTGAGCAGCCGGGACCAGCAGATGCTGGCGCTGGAACGGCAGTGGTGGAAATACGCCGGCGCCAAGGAACAAGCCATCCGGGAGCTTTTCGACCTCTCCGCCACCAACTATTACCAACTTCTGAATGCCCTCATCGACACCGAGGACGCGCTGGCCCACGATCCCATGCTGGTGAAGAGGCTGCGTAGACTACGTACGTCACGCCAACGTGCGCGTACTGCCCGCCGCTTGGGCTCAGACGCGTAGAGCCCAGGCGGAAGCGCGGATTCCCGCGTGGACGCCCGCGCGGGCCATCGTCAGAAACCAGCAAGGACGTCGCTTTCACCATGACCAAATACGCTCGGGATGAATTTGATCGGGTCCCGGAGACCTCCGCACGCCAGGGCGTCCACCGGGCAGCCGCCGAATCCCGCCGTGGCCGCCGCCTGGGCGCCATCCTGGCAGTCGGAGCCGCGGCTTTGGCCGTCGGCCTCGTGTCCTTCCTGATTCTGCCGAAGCTTGGATTCTCCTCCCCCGGAGAGAGCACTGCCGTTTCGGCCGAGCAGGGCGGCAGCAGCGCCGCTGCGTCGCCGGCCCCCACGGCTTCCACCCCGGCGCAGCCCACCCCTACGGCTTCCACCCCGACGACGCCCAGCCCCGAGCCGTCCAGTCCGGCGCCGGTGAGCCCGGAGGCCAGCGCTTCGCCGTCCGCGTCGGCCACCCCCTCCGTGGCTGCCGTCATCGACAAGACCCAGCCGGTTGCGGTCTTCAACGGCACCACGACCGCGGGACTGGCGAGCCGTGTGGGCGGAACCGTCTCCACCGCCGGCTGGACGATCGGCACGCTCGGAAACTGGGGTGGTGCGCGCCAGCAGCGTTCCGTCATTTTCTACAGCGGCGCCGCGCAGAAGGGCAACGCCGAAGCCCTTGGCAAACTCCTCGGCATCCCGACCGTCGTGGACTCGGCCAACTCCCAGCTGCCACTCGTTGTGGTCCTGGGGCCCGGTTTCCAGTAGTCCGTTCCGGATGCGCCTGAATAACTATTCGCCGCCTGACCCGCCCCCGCCCCGCGCTCCGGCCCGAGGCTGTGGGTACAGTAATTGCGGACTGCGTCTGCATGCTGTGTTTGCATGTGCGTTTTACCATCCGCGGCCCACAATGTGGTGGGCCGCCCGCCAGCCGACTGAAAGTGTGAACACCATGGCATTGGGAACCGTCAAATGGTTCAACGCCGAGAAGGGCTACGGATTCATCACCGTGGACAGCTCCGGGGCCGATGTCTTCGTGCACTGGTCTGCCATCGCGGGGGAGGGCTTCCGTGCCCTGGACGAGGGGCAGCGCGTGGAACTCGAAGTCGGCGAGGGCGAAAAGGGCCCGCAGGCCGAAAGTGTCCGGCCTGTCCAGTGACCTTCGCCGCTGCAGCACACGCTTCGCAGAACCCTGCCGACCAGGCTGCTGCTCAACGAGCCACCATCAGCTCTTGCCTGCGCCGGTCTTCCCCGCGCCGGTCTTCCCCGCGCCGGGCTGCGGCCCTGCGGATCGGCCGCGCCGCCGCAGTGGCCGCGGCTGCGGCCCTGACCTTGACAGCGTGCCTGGGGCCAACGGGCGGCGCCCGCGTGGAGCAGGCGGACCCGAGCGGCGACGGCACCCTGCGGATCGGGCTGATCCTCGACAACACCGGCCCGCAGAACTTCCTCAACGCCCCCCAGCTGGCCGCCGCAAAGCTTGCCGTCAAGGAAATCAACGCCGCGGGCGGCCACAACGGCAAACCGGTGGAGTTGTTCCCGGAGACCATCAGCGCGGACACCGCAGCGCAGGCCAAGGCGCTGGTGGCGGCAAACGCCGACGTCGTCATTGGCCCGACAGACTCAAGCCGGGCGCCCGCCGCCATCGATGTCCTGTCCAACGCCAGGATCGCCATCATTTCCCCCGCGAACGCCGCCAGCGGGCTCAGCAGCTATCAGAGCGGCGGTTTCTATTTCCGGACCTCGGCAGCCGACGTTGCGCAGGCCCCCGTGCTGGTCAAGCTTGCCCAGGACAGCGGTGCCGCCACCCTCGCCGTGGTGTACGAGGAAGGCAGCTACGGCAAGGACGTGTCGACCGCCGTCGCCGCCGCCGCCCGGCAGGCCGGCCTCGGGTCCGTCACCGTCGCCGGATTCGCCCCGGGCCAGGCCCAGCAGGCGGCCGCTGCCGTGAAAGCGGCGGCTCCCGACGCCGTCGTGCTGGTCTCGCGGGCAGGGGCGCAGGGCGCCATTGCCGAGCTAAACAATGCCGGCGTTGCCCGAAAGAAGCTCATCCTCAGCGACGGTGCTGTCAACCAGTACGGCTCAGGCCTCGGATCCAGCGCCCTCGGCGGTGCCCGGGGGATCCTGCCGGGGACCTTTGCCTCCGCACACTTCCAGGGCGAACTGGTTACCGTGGATCCGGAGCTGTTGGACATGACCTTTGCTGCGGAGATGTACGACGCCGTCAACCTCGCCGCCATCGCGGCCGCTGCAGCCCAGGACGACGCCGGAGCCTCCGTCGCGGCCAGCCTGATCGCCGTCTCGGGCGGCAAGGTCCAGACATCCGGCGGCTCCGGGACCTCCGGCGAATCGACGGTCTGCAAGAGCTACCAGGAGTGCCTCGACGCACTCCGGGCCGGCAAGCAGCCCGATTACGACGGTGAATCCGGGCGGATCGGCTTCGATGCCAACGGTGACGTCAGCGCCGCAAACTACGTCGTCTACACCTACAGTGCGGACAACACGGCGACCATGAGCGGCAGCGAGACGGCCAGCCGCAACGGGAGTTAATCGCCCGTAGCGTATTGCGTCGTGCCGGAGTGCCGCCAGCGGGCCGATGCAGGGCCTGCCGGCGGGCCCACTGCTTGCACTCTCCCCGGGGGAGTGCTAATTATTGAGTTAGCACTCCTGCGTATTAACTGCTAAAACGACGCCCGGTTCGCCCGGCCGCGAAGTTGCAGCAGCCGCAGCCGGGAGCGAAAGAAACACCTGGCTGGGGTGAGATCCCTGGCCCGGCGGCATACAGAGGCCGCGGGGCAAGGATCGTCCGTCGCGGGCACCGCAGCAAAGGTTCATTCTTAACGACTGTCCCGAAAGGACTACTGCCGTTATGGCCAAGATCATTGCATTTGATGAAGAGGCACGCCGCGGTCTTGAGCGGGGCCTGAATATCCTCGCCGACGCCGTCAAGGTCACCCTCGGCCCGCGTGGACGCAACGTCGTCCTCGAAAAGAAGTGGGGCGCCCCCACGATCACCAACGATGGTGTTTCCATCGCCAAGGAGATCGAGCTGGACGATCCCTACGAGAAGATCGGCGCCGAGCTGGTCAAGGAAGTTGCCAAGAAGACGGATGACGTCGCCGGCGACGGAACCACCACCGCCACCGTGCTGGCTCAGGCCCTGGTCAAGGAAGGCCTGCGCAACGTCGCGGCCGGCGCTGATCCCCTGTCCCTCAAGCGCGGCATCGAGAAGGCTGTCGAAGCTGTCACCCGCGAGCTCCTGGCCTCCGCCAAGGAAATCGAAACCAAGGAAGAGATTGCCGCCACCGCGTCGATCTCTGCCGGTGACAACGAGATTGGCGCACTGATTGCCGAGGCCCTGGATAAGGTCGGCAAGGAAGGCGTCATCACCGTCGAGGAGTCGAACACGTTCGGCCTCGAGCTGGAGCTCACCGAAGGCATGCGCTTCGACAAGGGTTACATCTCCGCGTACTTCGTTACCGACGCTGAGCGCCAGGAAACGGTCCTTGAGGATCCGTACATCCTGATCGTCAACTCCAAGATCGCCAACGTCAAGGAACTGGTTGCTGTCCTCGAAAAGGTCATGCAGTCCTCCAAGCCGCTGCTGATCATTGCCGAAGACATCGAGGGCGAGGCCCTGGCCACCCTGATCGTCAACAAGATCCGTGGCACCTTCAAGTCCGTCGCCGTCAAGGCTCCGGGCTTCGGTGACCGCCGCAAGGCGCAGCTCGCCGACATCGCCATCCTCACCGGTGGCCAGGTCATCTCCGAGGAAGTCGGCCTCAAGCTTGAGACCGCCGGACTCGAACTCCTGGGCCGCGCCCGCAAGGTCGTTGTGACCAAGGACGAGACCACCATCGTCGAGGGTGCAGGCGACGCTGACCAGATCGCCGGCCGCGTTTCCCAGATCCGCGCCGAGATCGAGAACTCCGACTCGGATTACGACCGCGAGAAGCTGCAGGAACGCCTGGCCAAGCTGGCCGGCGGCGTTGCAGTCATCAAGGCCGGTGCCGCAACCGAGGTCGAGCTCAAGGAACGCAAGCACCGCATTGAGGACGCTGTCCGCAACGCGAAGGCTGCTGTCGAAGAGGGCATCGTCGCCGGCGGTGGCGTTGCCCTGATCCAGGCCGGTGCCAAGGCATTCGCCAACCTGCAGCTCGAAGGCGACGAGGCAACCGGTGCGAACATCGTCCGCGTTGCCATCGACGCCCCGCTGAAGCAGATCGCCTTCAACGCTGGCCTCGAGCCCGGCGTTGTCGTCGACAAGGTCCGCGGCCTGCCTGCAGGCCACGGCCTGAACGCAGCAACCGGCGAGTACGTCGACCTGCTGGCTGCCGGCATCAACGACCCGGTCAAGGTCACCCGCTCTGCCCTGCAGAACGCGGCTTCCATTGCCGGACTGTTCCTCACCACCGAGGCCGTTGTGGCCGACAAGCCGGAGAAGAACTCCCCGGCCATGGGCGGCGGCGACGACATGGGCGGCATGGGAGGCATGGGCGGTTTCTAACCACCCGGCTTCCGGCGCTGGCTGGTCCAGCGCCGAGCGTCCAGTTCAACGACGGCGGTCCCTCCTTCGGGTGGGGCCGCCGTCGGCGTTGAAGGCCCGCCCCGTCTGGCAGGATAGTGCAGTGACGATTACAGCAGCGGCCGACGGTTCGGCTCTAGGAAATCCCGGCCCGGCCGGTTGGGCCTGGTACGTGAACGACGACTGCTGGCGGGCCGGGGGATGGCCGCACGGCACCAACAACATGGGCGAGCTTATGGCCGTGCTGGACCTGTTCCGCTCCACCGCGCACCTGCCGGGCGAGGACCTGCATATCCTCTGCGACAGCCAGTACGTCATCAACTCCGTCACCAAATGGATGCCGGGCTGGAAACGCAAGGGCTGGCGCAAGTCCGACGGCAAGCCGGTCATGAACGTCGAACTTCTCAAGGAGATCGACCAGGCGCTGGTCGGCCGCAAATACACCTTCGAATGGGTGCGCGGCCACGCCGGGCACGACCTCAACGAGGCTGCGGATGACCGCGCGAGGGCCGCCTCGACGGCCTTCCAGCAGGGCGTGGCCGTCCGCCAGGGCCCCGGCTTCGGCGCCGCGGCCGGGGCTCCGGCTCCCGCAGCCCGGACCGCTCCCGCAGCAGCCGCTCAGGCACCGCAGGCCGGGCCTGCCCCGGCCGGCCAGCAGCAGCTGTTCGGCGAACCGTCGCTCTTCGATGAACCCGACCTCTTCAGCGAACTCGACGAGGACACCACGCCCGCCCCGGGCACCGACGCGAGCCCGGAAGCCATCGTCGAGGCATTGGAGCGCGAACTCCTCCTCCCCGAAACCCGCGCGGACCTCGGACGCACCGGTGTGCTGCTGCACCCGGATTTCACCGAGATCGGCAGCTCGGGCCGGATCTGGACCCGGGACGCCATGATGATGTCCCTCGAAGATCACCCGGGAGGCCCCGCCGAGCTGGAGCTGCTGGGCGCGGACCGGCTGGGCGAGCAGACGGTCCTCCTGACCTACCGCAGCCACGCCCGATCGGGAACGGCACTGCGCAGCTCCCTGTGGGTCCACGACGGCGCTCAGTGGCGGCTCCGCTTCCACCAGGGCACCCCCGAAGCCTGAGCCCTTCTCCGGCGTCCTGGCGGCCGTTCAGCTGAAACGCTGGGTATTGTGAAGTTCAGCCTGGGCGTAGCTCGCCGCTGCGGAGTTCAGCGCCAGGTTGATGGACGCCAGGGATGCCTCGACCTTTCCCTGGGTCAGGGTCCACTCGGCCACGAGAGCCTGGAAGTTGGTGGCTGCCGAGCCGCGCCACGTGGCCTGTAATTCATCGAGGCCGTGTTTCATGGCCTGGACGTCCGCGCTGATCCGGTCGACCGTGGCCTTGACGTTTGCCGATTTGAGCTGAAGGAGTTCCGTGTCGACGGAGATGATGCTCATGGGGTGCCCTCTCTGCGGTGCCTGATCCGGAATTCCCGGACCCTTCGAGCCTAGACAGGCCGCAGCGGCGCGGGGAGCGCGAGGTGCGGGTATGTGGAAAACCTGCCGGGAACGCGGGCAGGCTACTTCCCGGCGGTGCCACCACGATTCTCACCTGTGCCGGCAGCCGAACCGTCACCCTCCGCGGCCTCGTCCAGGAACGGCAGACTGACCACCAGGGTGGCTCCGCCGCCGTCGGTCTTCGCGACCCGGACGGTGCCGGCGTGCGAGCCGACGATGGCTGCGACGATCGCCAGCCCCAGCCCGCTGCCGCCGGTTTCCCGGGTGCGGGAGGTATCCGCACGGTAGAACCGCTCGAAGATCCGCGCGGCGTCCTCGTCCGGGACGCCGGGGCCGTGGTCGCGCACCTCGATGACGGACTGCCGGATGCCTTCCGCGGTGGCCCGGACGCCGACGGCGAGTTCAATAGGCGTGCCGTCGGGGGTGTAGCGCAGGGCGTTGCCCACGAGGTTCCCGACGACCTGGCGCAGTTTGGCCTCGTCGCCCAGCACCGGCGCCGGCCCGGGGGGACCGCCGTCGAGCCCGGTCAGGGTGATGACGCGGCCGCGGTCGCTGGCCTGGGTGTCCACCACGGCGTCGTTGGCAATCGGCAGCAGATCGGCGGGCTTTTGCTGCAGCGGCCGCTGCTCATCGATCCTGGCCAGCAGCAGCAGGTCCTCCACCATGGTTCCCATCCGTTTGGCTTCGCTTTCGATCCGCCCCATCGCGGTCGCCACGTCCTCCGGGGTGGACAGGGCGCCCTGCCGGTACAGCTCGGAGAATCCGCGGATGGTCACAAGCGGGGTGCGCAGTTCGTGCGATGCGTCAGCGGCGAAGCGGCGCATCCGCGCCTCGGATACCATCCGGGCGGCAAAGGCCGACTCAATATGGGCGAGCATGGCATTGAGGGAGCTGCCCAGCCGGCCCACCTCGGTGTTGGGGTTTTGGATTTCGACGCGCCGGGAGAGGTCGCCGGCGGCAATCGCTGCGGCGGTCTTTTCGACCCGGGCCAGCGGCCGGAAGGACCGGGAAATGCTCCAGGTGGCGATGAAGAACGCCAGGACCAGGGTCAGCAGCCCGACCCCGACGACCACCAGGACGGCGTGTTCCATCACGGAATCGACCGGCCACAGCGGGAGCCCGATGACCACCACGGAGCTGCGCTGGTTGCTGTCGACGACGTTGAGCGCGACCACCCGCCAGTTGTGTCCGTCCGTGCCGCGGACCTGGAACGGGGCCTGCTGGCGGTCCGCGACATCCACGGCGCTGATGGAAGGGATGTCAGGGTGGAGTTCCTTGTTGCCGCCAAACGGCAACGGCGGCTGTCCCGGAGTGAAAAGCATCAGCGAATAGTCGGTGGGGATGCTCTGGTTCTGGTCCTGCAGCTGGCTGAAGGACTGTTGCTGGCGCACCGAGGCGACCGCGGCCCGGAGCTTGTCATCGACCTGCCCCTGCAGGTAGCTGTGCAGCAGGGTCAGGGTCCCTGCGCCGGTGGCGGTGAGGGCCACCAGCATCAGCGCGGTCATGATGGCGACAAGCTGCGACCGCAGCGACGCCGACTTCCAACGGTGCAGCAAGGTCAGCGCTTCTCGGCCGTCCGCAGGACGTAGCCGACGCCGCGTTTGGTCTGGATCAGGGCCGGGGCGTCCGGATCAATGTCCACTTTGCGGCGCAGATAGGAGATGTAGGACTCGACGATCGAGGCATCCCCGTTGAAGTCGTATTCCCAGACGTGGTCCAGGATCTGGGCCTTGGACAGCACGCGGTTGGGGTTCAGCATGAGGTAGCGCAGGAGCTTGAATTCGGTGGGGGACAGCTCGATCACCGTGCCGCCGCGGCGGACCTCGTGGGCGTCGTCGTCGAGCTCCAGGTCATCGACGCGGATGACCGCATCGTCATCCTGCAGAGGCTGGGTGCGGCGCAGCACGGCGCGGATGCGGGCCACCACCTCGTCGAGGCTGAAAGGCTTGGTGACATAGTCGTCGCCTCCCACGGTCAGGCCCATGACCTTGTCCTCGGTGTCGTCCTTGGCGGTCAGGAAGAGCACGGGGAAGTGCTTGCCTGCGGCGCGCAGCCGGCGGGTGACGGTGAAACCGTCCATATCCGGCAGCATGACGTCCAGGACGGCCAGGTCGGGGGAATGCAGATCGGCCGCCGCCAGGGCCTCGCGCCCGTTGGACGCCGAGACAACCTCAAAGCCGGCAAAGCGCAGGGAGGTGGACAGCAGCTCGCGGATGTTCGGTTCATCATCGACGACGAGCAGCTTGGCTTCAGGACCGTTCTTTTTCATGGTTCCCATGATGCTCCCAGAATCTGGGAGTTTTCTGCATGGCAGATGTGTGTTGTGTGGGACCGGTGTGCCCGCCGGGGCGCCCGGCCTGCCGGAGCGATAAGCCCAAGTGGTTCGCTCCAAGGCATTCCCCTGCGCCGACGGCGACATTAGAGTGGCCCTATCGAATTCATTCCGCCGCGGCGGTACGAGCGCGGGTATCCAATGAAAAGGACAAAAAGTGACTACTGAGACCAACGCAGTGGACAGTTCAGGCCCCGGAGACCGGAGCATCCGGGACTGGGCGGATCTTGCCGAAGAAATGTGGTCCTACCTGACCGGCAAAGGCGCCGCGATCAACTACAACTTCATCGACATGACCATCGAGGTTCCCCGCGACATCGGCCCTGACGCGCCGCGCGCCACCTGGAAGCTCAACGGGAGCCTCCGCGTGACCACCAGCGACAAGGACGCCACGGGTTCCGACGAGAACAGGGCCTGACCATGGCCCCGCGGTTCAGGGCCGACATCAACCTGGACTTTTCCCTCCAGGAGGCCTCCGGCGAGGAAACCCGCGGATCGGTGAAGGCTTCCGGGAGGGAAGTGGTTGTTGCGCTGGACCGCATCGACGTCCTGCAGTCCCAGCGGTTACCGTCCCTGGGCGACCTCAGGCCCCTGGCCAAGACGCTGTCGGACCAGGGGCTGACCGTCGTCGTGGACGGACCGGACGGCAGGATCATCAGCCTCGGCGCCGTCGAGGCTCCGGCCTCGCAGCGGGTGATTACCAGGTCACCGCACATCAAGCTGGGAAAGCTGGGAGTGCTGGCGCCCATGCTGAAACGGGGCCGGCGTTCGCCGGCCCCGGGGCTTTCCCTGCTGCCGCCAGGGACCCTGTTCCCGTTGCTGCCGACGGTGAAGCGCAGGATTCCCCGAAGCGTCACGACGACCCATTACACGCGGGGCGGCGGACGGCCGCGGTTGATTTTCGTTCAGGACTCGAAGTCCTGGAACGGACAGGTCCCGCGTGAGTTCAGCCTCACTGCGGAACGGGTGCGCATCGGCAGTGATGACTCTGTTGACCTTCAGCTTCCGGGACTCGACGGAGTGCATGCGGAAATAGTCCACAACGACCGGGATGAATACGTCCTGGTCCGGCACGGCAAAGTCACCGGCAGCTTCGGTCCGGACTCGACGTCGGTATTGCGCACTGGCTCCCGACTCCAGATGGGCCAGTGGTGCCTGGCGTTCTTCCGGGAAGAATTTGCCGACCACGGACGCCCCTTCGGCGGCCGCAGCGGCGGCGAATTCGCCTACCAGCGCCCGCAGCGGGACCCGCGGACCGGGGCACTGGAACAGGACGGGTCAACGTACATCCGCTAGTGCGCGGAGCGGACGGCCCGGGAGGGGTGCGCCGGATCAGTCGGTGGGCGAGCTCATGCCGACGTCCCGGGCATCCATGATCCGGTAGGCGTAGCCCTGCTCGGCCAGGAAGCGCTGGCGCTTGGCCGCGAAGTCCTGGTCCAGCGTGTCCCTGGCCACGAGGGAGTAGAAGCGGGCAGCGCGGCCGTCCTTCTTCGGACGCAGCAGCCGGCCCAGGCGCTGGGCCTCCTCCTGCCGGGAACCGAAGGAACCGGACACCTGGATCGCGACCGAGGCCTCGGGCAGGTCGATGGAGAAGTTGGCGACCTTGGACACCACGAGGGTCTGTTCCTCGCCGGCACGGAAGGCATCAAAGAGCCTCTGGCGTTCCTTGACCGGGGTGTCACCCTTAATCACCGGAGCCTTCAGGCGCTCGCCGATCTCGTCCAGCTGGTCGATGTACTGGCCGATCACCAGCAGCTGCTCGCCGGCGTGCTGGGCCACGAGCTGTTCCACCACCAGGGTCTTGGACTCGGACGTGGCGCACAGCCGGTACTTGTCCGCGTCCTCGGCCATCGCGTAGGCCACACGTTCCTCCCGGGGCAGGTCGATCCGGACCTCGACGCAGTCGGCCGGCGCGATATAGCCCTGCGCCTCGATGTCCTTCCACGGCGCGTCGTAGCGCTTAGGGCCGATCAGGCTGAAGACTTCGCCCTCGCGGCCGTCCTCGCGGACCAGGGTGGCGGTGAGTCCGAGCCGGCGGCGGGCCTGCAGGTCCGCCGTCATCCGGAAGATCGGTGCGGGCAGGAGGTGGACCTCGTCGTAGATGATGAGGCCCCAGTCGTTGCCGTCCACCAGCTCCAGATGGGGGTAGAGCCCGCCCCGTTTGGTGGTCAGGACCTGGTACGTGGCGATTGTCACGGGGCGGACTTCCTTGACGGAGCCGGAGTATTCGCCGATCTCCTCCTCGGTGAGGGAGGTCCGCTTGAGCAGTTCGTCCTTCCACTGCCGGGCGGACACGGTGTTGGTGACCAGGATCAGTGTTGTGGTGGAGCTGGTGGCCATCGCGGCGGCCCCCACCAGCGTCTTGCCGGCCCCGCAGGGGAGCACGACGACGCCGCTGCCGCCGGCCCAGAAGTTCTCCATCGCCAGTTGCTGGTAAGGGCGGAGCTTCCAGCCGGACTCGTTGAGCAGGATGGGGTGCGGGGTGCCGTCAACGTAGCCGGCCAGGTCCTCAGCCGGCCAGCCGATCTTGAGCAGCAACTGCTTGAGCTGCCCGCGCTGGGATGAGTGCACCACCACGGTCTCGCCGTCGATCCGCGGACCCAGCAACGGGGCGATCTTCTTGGCGCGGCTGACTTCCTCCAGCACCGGATAGTCCGAGGTGCGCATGACGAGGCCATGCTGGGCATCCTTCTCGAGCCGCAGCCGGCCGTACCGGGACATCGTCTCTTCGACGTCGATCAGCAGGGAATGCGGGACCGGGAAGCGGGAGTACTTCAGCAGCGTGTCCAGCACCTTCTCGGCGTCCAGGCCGGCAGCCCGGGCGTTCCAGAGGCCCAGCGGCGTCAACCGATAGCTGTGGATATGCTCGGGGGCACGCTCCAGTTCGGCGAACGCGGCGATGGCGTGGCGTGCTTCGGTGGCTAGTTCGTGGTCCACCTCGAGCAGGATGGTTTTGTCACTCTGGACGATCAGCGGTCCATCGTTCACTGGAGCAATTCCTCTGCGGCCTCTACGTCAATAATCCGGTGGATGGACAGGACACGTTCGGTTTCCTTGTCCGGGTCGAAGACCCGGACCCGTCCGCCGTTCACAGCTACCGGAACAACCGTTTCCCGCACGGCATTCCCCAAGCCGTCGACGACGTTCATCACCACACGCTGTTTGAGCCGGATCGCCTTCTGCAGGGTTTCCAGTCCCAGCTGCGTCGCTTCTTCGCTGCCGGGGGCTGCAGGGGGACGCGCGGAAGCGCCGTCGCCGGCGGTCCGGTCGCTGCGCAGCACTGCCAGCTGGGCGTCGACGTCGGCTTCCGGTGGGGCGGTGCGTGGCGCGCTGTAGACCGGGCGGACGCTGCCGGGCACCGCTGTGGTGCGGCGCAGCCGGATGCCGCCTGCCTCGGATTCGTCCACCGCCGGCGACAGCCCCAGGCTCCGGAGCAGCTGGGCTGTTTCCCGCGGCGCGGCGTGCGAGACCAGCACGGTGGGGGCGATCCGGACCAGGCCGAGGCCGGAGGCGCCGGGCGTGTTGAGCAGCTCCAGGAGGGCCGTTTCGTCGTCGCTCTGGATGAAGCTCGCGGCGGACCCCACCCGCAGCCTGGCATGGCGGGCAGCGGTGTCCTCGATCAGGTACTTCAGCGGCTGCGGGATTGCCGTAGCCGAGTGCAGGCCCAGGAATTCCAGGATCGCCTGGGCGTCCTGGCCGGCGTCGAGCGCGCGCCGGACGGAGGAGACCGAGAAGCGGTAGATCGTCGCGGGGCCCTGGCCTTCGGCGTCGGCCATGGTGAGGAGTTTCTCGGTCAGGCCCGGCGCGAGATAGCCGGGCGCCACCGCAGTCAGGTCGGCCTGGAGCAGGACATGGTTCAAGGCGGCCGGCAGGTGTTCGCCCAGGATGCCCATCGCCTCGTCGGGCTGTTCGGCGGCGATGGCTGCGCCGATCTGGCTGAGCGCGCCCGAGCCGATGAGGCCGAGCAGTTCGGCCTCGGCCAGGATCCCGCGGATCAGCGAGCTGAAGCGCCGTGCCATCCGGGGCTGGGTCCAGTCGGCGCGTTCCAGCACGGCCGCGGCGTCCAGGACCGGGGCCTGCCCGTCGGGGGCCGCGGCCTCCTCGGTCAGTTCGGCCAGGATTTCCAGGATCCGTTTCCGGACCACCGGGGCGTCCGGGCGCTGGGCTTCGGCCGAGAGCGCGTTGATGGTGCCGCCGGCCGCGCCGCGGTGCAGGGCCGGGACCGCGGCATGGCCGTTGACGGGCTGACCCACAAGGGACGGCGCGCGCTCGCTGGCGAGCCAGGCATTGACCAGCCAGAGCCACTGCTCCTGGCGCGGAAGCGTCAGCCACTCCGGCTGCGCCGGCTGGACCCAGGCGGAACTGTCCACGTCCAGGCGGATGAGGCCGGACAGGGCGCACAACTCGGCCAGCACCCCGGCGTCGTGCATCTCGATCCGCAGCCCGTCGGCCAGGCGCTTGAGCTCCCGGACGCCCACGCCGCCGCTGCGCAGGGTGACGAGAGGCTGTTCACGGACGCTGTGAAGCAGTTCACCCACGAGCCGCAGGGTCTCGGCGATCGCGCCCAGGGCGGCGTTGCGGCGGAGCGCTGCCGAGGTGGAGCCCAGCCGCGGCACCGGGGGAGCCAGTGCGATCTTCTCGATGACAAAGCCGCCGCGCAGCGAGACCCCGACGCTGTGCGGAAGCTCGACGTGGGCCGCGTCCAGCGGCACCAGGAGCCCGCGGGCCAGGAGCCAGTCCACCGGCCCGACGTCGGCGGCCTCGTGCAGCACGGAGGCGCGCCGTTGTGCCTGGGGAACGGCGCCCATGGCCCAGTTCCCGAAGCGTGCGAGCAGCGCCGGAGTGCGTTCCGGGGCGGTGGCCAGGATCTGCCGCAGGGACTCCGGAGTGGCCGTCCAGTGCTGCAGCGACAGTGCGGCCTCCATCGGGGTGGCTGCGGGGGAGATGGCCGCGCCGCTGCGGTGCAGTTCCCCGACGAGCTGGACCACATGCTGCGCGAAAGCCGGCTGGAGCCGCACAAGTTCGGTGTAACTGCGACCGAGCCCGGCCGGGTAGATCCCGATGACGTCCTTGAGGCTGCCGACGGGCAAGTAGTAGCGCTGTTTCGATGCCGCGGGCGGCGCTGCGCCGGGCGGCGGTTCCGCCCGGTGGACGAGGGCCAGTTCCTGGAGCGAATGCAGCATCTTTTCGATGGAAGTCAGGGTCGCGCCGTTGATCAGCTTCTTCAGCATCGGAGCGGAGGCGCTGTGCCCGGTGTCCGTGTTCGTGCACAAGTGCAGGGTTTCGAGGACCTGCATCTCCGGGCGGTTCAGCCGCTCCAGGGCGCGCTGCACGCTGACGCGGCCGCTGGCGCGGGCAGCGAGGGCGGCGAAGTCCGGCACGCCCGGGGAGATCAGGTCCGGCCGCGCGGAGAAAAGGGCCCGCAGCGAGTCATCGCTGCGTGCCTGCAGTTCCTTGCTCAGCGCGCGGATAAGAGACATCAGTGCAAGGCTACCTCTCGCCCGGCTCGCGGGTGCGTCGCCGGGCTGCGACACCGTCGATCACAAGCAGGATCATGAGCAGGAAAGCCACGGGAAGCCCGTAGAGGGCGGTGGAGGTGATCCAGGCGGGCGACACGGCATTGTTGAAGGCCATCGCCATCACGACGCCGACGGCCGTGAGCGACAGCACGGCGGCAGCAGCCGCAACGATTAACAGTGGCCGCCGGAAACGCAGTGGAGTCATGGAGCTAACGCTAACAGTCCGGCTTGCCCCGCGCCCCAAACGACCAAAGTGGGCCGGGCACGATAACCTTGAAGGAACAGACCAATACGGTCCGGGCGGTCACACCCTGAACCCGCATATCAATGCGGATGCGGTGACCGCCGGCCGTGTCACCAGCAGAACGAAGAAGGTTGATTACGTGCCTACCGGCAAGGTCAAGTGGTATGACAAGGAAAAGGGCTTCGGATTCCTCGCGGGCGAGGACGGCCAGGAAGTCTTCCTGCCGAAGTCCGCGCTGCCCGAGGGCGTAACCGAGCTGAAGGCCGGCACCCGTGTTGAATTCGGTGTGGCCGACGGCCGCAAGGGCGCCCAGGCCCTGGGCCTGCGCGTGCTGGACAAGACACCGTCCATTGCCAAGGCCAAGCGGCCCAGCGCGAAGGACCTCGCCCCGCTGGTCCAGGACCTCGTCTCCGTGCTGGACAACCTGTCCGGAACCCTGTCCGCGGGCAAGTACCCGGAAGGCAACAAGGGCAAGGCGATTGCCGTCGCCCTGCGTAAGGTTGCCGACGAGCTGGACGCGTAGGGCCCGGCGATGACTCCGGAATCTGATCAGACCGCATCCCGGGCCGCCGGCGACAAAAAAACCGGAGCCAAAGAAGGCAACAAGCCTCGCGCCGGGGTTCCCGTCTGGCGCACCGGCAAGCCCGATGCCTTCCTGGCCGCCGCCGTCGATGTCGCCCGTGCCGCCATCGAGGGCATCGCCCCCGCCGAACAGATCGGCCGTCACCTGGCAGCCAAGAGTGAGGGCGACCGCCTGGTCACGCACCTGTTCGAATCCAAGCTGGCCGGCTACGGTGGCTGGCAGTGGTACGCCGTGCTCACCCGGAACTCCCGGTCCAAGGCTGTGACGGTCGACGAACTGGGCCTGCTGCCCTCCGACGACTCGATCCTGGCACCCGCTTGGATCCCGTGGGCCGAACGTGTCCGCCCCGGCGACGAACAGGGCGAGGACGAACTCGCGGCAGCCGGAGCCACGGCGCCGCCGGAGGATGCCGCGGGAGCCTACGCGCCCCTGGACGCACTCGGCGCCGCTGAGCCGGACGATGACTCCGACGACGACGCCCCCGAAGACGACTCCGACGATGCAGACGGCAACGCGGATGGTGCAGGCGACGAGTACGACGCCGACGATGTTGACGACGATGACTCCGACGACGACGATGTCCCGGGCGTGGCTGCCGGAGAAACGCCGGACGACGAGTTGCCCGCAGCGCAGGCTGACTAGCGGTTGGATCCAACCGGGACGCTGCACAGTGAGGGCTGGACATGATGTCCACCTTCAAGTCCCTGCACATCCTGAACTACCGGATTTGGTTCATCGGCGCGGTGATCTCCAACATCGGGACTTGGATGCAGCGCACTGCCCAGGACTGGCTGGTCTTTGACCACCTGACCGATCACGATGCCAGTGCCATGGGCATCACGATGGCTCTGCAGCTTGGACCCCAGCTCTTCCTCGCCCCCGTGGCCGGGCTGCTGGCCGACCGCTTCAACCGTAAACAGCTGCTCATCCTGACCCAGTCCGCGATGGCGGTGCTGAGTGCGGGGCTTGGCATCCTTGTGGTTTCAGGGGTCGCGCAGCTCTGGCATGTCTACGGTTTCGCGCTGCTGCTCGGCGTTGTGTCCGCCCTCGATGCCCCGGTGCGGCAGACCTTCGTCTCCGAACTGGTCCGCGACGATTACCTGCCCAACGCGGTGGCCCTGAACAGCGCCTCCTTCAACGTGGCCCGCATGATCGGACCCGCGGTGGCCGGTATCCTCACTGTCGCCGTCGGCCCCGGCTGGGTCTTCCTCATCAACACCTTGACCTTCGTGGCCCTGCTGCTGAGCTTGTGGAAGATTCCGACCGCCTCGCTGCGCCGGTTGCCCCGGGCCGCGGCCGGCAAAGGCCGGATCCGGGAGGGACTGCGCTATGTGCGGTTCCGGCCGGACATCGTAGTGGTGCTGGTCGCGGTCTTTATCGTCGGGACCCTGGGACTGAACTTTGTGCTGTTCATCGCGGCCATGGTCGGCACGGAATTCGGCCTTGACGCCGGCGCATTCGGGCTGATGAATTCCATCATGGCCATCGGCTCCGTCGCCGGCGCCCTGCTGTCCGCCGGCCGCAAGAAGCCCCGGCTGCGGATCATTTTCGGGGCGGCCGGAGCTTTCGGCGTCACCTCCGGCGTCGCGGCGCTGGCCCCCAGCTACTTCTGGTTCGGCGTGGCGCTGGTACCGGTGGGGCTCTTCGCCATCACCATGTTGACGAGCGCCAACGGCTATGTGCAGACCACCACGGACCCCGTGATGCGCGGCCGGGTGATGGCGCTCTACATGGCGATCTTTATGGGCGGCACGCCCATCGGGGCCCCGTTCGTGGGGTGGGTCGCCAACGTTGCCGGTCCCCGCTGGTCCCTGAGCGTCGCCGCCGCCTCCGGCCTGATCTCGGCGCTGATCGGACTGGTGTGGATTGTCCGGGCCAGGCAGCTGCGGATCCGGTTCGACCGGCGTGCCCGCGGGCTGCGCTACTTCCGCGTCGCCTCCGCCGGCCCGGGGACAGCAACCGGCCCTGACGCAAACGGCGCCGCCCGGAGACAGAACCCTGTGGACGACGCCGGCGACGCCGACGAACGCTGACGCCGCAGCGCCGCGCTGGTGTGGAAAGCTACTTCTTCAGCTCGCCCACCACGAAGTCGATGCACTCCAGCAGCGCCGACACATCGTCCGGCTCGATCGCCACGAAGGTCGCGATGCGGAGCTGGTTGCGGCCCAGCTTGCGGTACGGCTCGGTGTCGACGATGCCGTTGGTGCGGAGCACCTTCGCGATCGCCGCGGCGTCGACGGAGTCATCGAAGTCAATCGTCGCGATGACGTTGGAGCGTTCCTCAGCCTTCGCCACGAAGGGGGTGGCGTACTCCGAGGCCTCGGCCCAGCGGTAGATGCGGCCGGCCGAATCCGCCGTCCGTGCCGAGGCGAAGTCCAGTCCGCCGTTCGCGTTGAGCCACTGCACCTGGGCATCGAGGGTGACGAGCGTGGCCAGGGCCGGAGTGTTGTAGGTCTGGTTCAGCCGTGAGTTGTCAATCGCCGTCTGGAGGTCCAGGAAGTCCGGGATCCAGCGGCCGCCGGCCTTGATCCGCGCCGCACGTTCCAGCGCCGCCGGGGAGAACAGGCCGAGCCACAGGCCTCCGTCGGAGGCAAAGTTCTTCTGCGGGGCGAAGTAGTAGACGTCCGCTTCCGCGACGTCGACATCCAGCCCGCCGGCAGCCGATGTGGCGTCAACCAGGACGAGGGAGCCTGCATCGGCGCCGGCCACACGCTGGACGGGGGCGGCAACGCCGGTGGACGTCTCGTTCTGCGGCCAGGCGTAAACATCGACGCCGGCCTCGGCTTTGGCCGCCGGGCGGGTGCCCGGTTCGGACTTGATGATTGAGGAGTCCGCAAGGAACGGTGCCTTGTTGGTGGCGGAGGCGAACTTCGAGCCAAACTCGCCAAAGGACAAGTGCTGGGCCTTGTTCTCCACCAGACCGAAGCTGGCGATGTCCCAGAATGCCGTCGATCCGCCGACGCCCAGGATGACTTCGTAGCCCTCGGGGGCGCGGAAGAACTGGCTGAGCCCGTTCCGGACCGATCCCACCAGGTTCTTGACCGGCGCCTGGCGGTGGGAGGTTCCCAGCAGCTGGGACGCGGCGGCGAGGGCCTCCATCTGCTCCGGGCGGACCTTGGACGGTCCGGCACCGAAGCGACCGTCCTTGGGCAGGAGGTTTGCGGGAATCGTGATGCTGGTGTCGCTCACAGTGGCTCCAATTTTCGGCTGGTACAAAAGTGTGGCTCGGTAGGTCGCCCGGCAGCGTGGCTGCAGCGGAGCCTTGCGTTTCATTCTGCCTGACTGCCCCGCGGGGGAGGCAAAAGAGACCGTCACAGTCCGGTCACTGAGATTATCCGGAGTAATTCAAAATAGGCTAAGCTGGCCTGCGAACGTACGGCGGACCGCGCCAGGGCGCCTGCAGCATGCGGTACGGCGGGAAATGCGCAAGGACGGCGCTCGAGGAGCTGAGCTGAATGACGGATCTGATCGATACAACCGAGATGTATCTTCGGACCATTCTGGAACTTGAAGAAGAAAACATCGTCGCACTCCGCGCCCGCATCGCCGAACGGCTGCGCCACTCCGGCCCCACCGTCTCCCAGACTATCGGCCGGATGGAACGCGACGGGCTGGTGGTTGTTTCCGGCGACCGCCACCTGGAACTGACGGAAACCGGCCGGAAGCGTGCCATTGAAGTCATGCGCAAGCACCGCCTTGCCGAGCGGCTGCTGGCTGACGTGATCGGGCTCGACTGGGCCTACGTCCATGAGGAAGCCTGCCGCTGGGAGCACGTCATGAGTGAGCGGGTCGAGCGGCGGATCTTCGAACTGCTGAACCACCCCACTGTCTCTCCCTATGGCAACCCGATTCCGGGCCTCGCGGAGCTAGGCGGACCGCCTTCCCAGCCGTACGCCGATGGCGCTATTAACCTGCTGGAGGCCATGGCCGGCTACGGGCCGGATTCCCGGGTCAGGATCAACCGGCTCGCCGAGCCCATCCAGGTCGAACCGGAACTGCTCGTCCAGCTTGATGAGGGCGGCATCCGCCCCGGCGCACTGGTTTCGCTGGAGCGCGTGGGGGAGTACATCTCGGTGCGAGTGCCCGACATCGAAGGCGCCCTGGAGCTCCCGCCCGAGGTGGCGGGCCACGTTTTTGTGACCGTCGGTTAACGAGCGCTCACCGGGCAGCTCGTGGGACCTCCCATGAGTTGTGCACAGGTAGATAACGGATTTATCACTGGACGGCTTAATCGCCTATAGTTGGACACTAGTACCGATACCAAACCGTTATCTGATCCGAGCCGAGCTCTGCCAGCGGATCAGTTGCAGAATCACCTTCTGGCAGGGGCGGGGGAACCACTTCCGGCTGTTCAGCAGCCTTGGGGTGAAGTCCGTCAGCGGCAAGCAACTCCATCGAGGAACTACTTTGATACCTCTGTGCCTGGATGCTTGTCACGGCGGACCGGGTCTTTGATCTCTCTGACCCGAATCCGACAGCTAACTCCGCAGGCTCTCCAGAGAGGAACCTTTTTTGACCACCCAGATCGACAGGGGCCGCCGCCGTGCGACAGGTCCCGCTCCGGAGCCGCGTCCGGCCGCCGCCACACCCGCGGACCGGCCCCGTGACGCGCTCCGCGATGAACGCAGAGACCGCCGCAGCCCGTTCCGCCAGGTAACGGACTTCGCCGCCGCCAGTGGCGTGGGGCAAAAGGCCGGCATCGCACTGGCTGCCACGGGACTGGTCCTTACCGTCACCGTCCCCGCCACGAGCCCTGTTATGGCCACAGACACCGGGTCAACGGCCGCAGTCATCCCTGCCGCAGTCCAGCCGGATATCACCGCCGCCGACGTCAAAATTGACTTCAACCGCACCGCCGTCACCACCCGGAATGACCCGGACGGCAAGCTTAAGCAGCTGCTGAGCGCCCAGTCGGCCGGCTCCATTGCCCCTGCAGCCTCCTCGGGCAGCCTCGGGGCGCCCTTGGTAGAGCTGAAGAAGTCGTCCCCCTTCGGATACCGCGTCAGCCCCATCACCGGCGGCTCCGGGGAGTTCCACCGCGGCCAGGACTTTTCGGTCCAATGCGGCACCGACGTCATTGCGGCCGCAAGTGGCACCGTGACCTTCACAGGATGGCATCCCTACGGCGGCGGAAACCGTGTGGTGATTGACCACGGCAACGGCTTGGAGACCACCTATAACCACTTGTCCTCCGCCGGCGTCCAGGTGGGCCAGCAGGTCGACCGCGGCTCTGTCGTGGCGATGAGCGGCACCACGGGCGCCTCCACGGGCTGCCACCTTCACTTCGAGGTCATGGTCAACGGCGAAGTCGTCGACCCGACCGGCTGGCTGTAACCGAGCTGATGGGACACTCTCGCATTCTCACGGCACTCCGTGATCTGAATGTGACATAGAGCCCCAACTGCTGTACCGTTTGTCCCACGCCAACTTTTCCGAAGTTGGCGCTCTTGAGTGGATTGCCTAGCTCTGCCACCGCTCAAGGTCCGTTCGCATTACATCGTCTGGCAGGGGCGGGGGAACCAATTTTGGCCTTCGAAAGAAGGCCTTGGGGTTAAGTCGCAAAGCTTCCCAGGAAGCAGCGCGGCCGGGTGACTCCCATCCGAATCCGACAGCTCACCTCGCAGGCATTGGGAGAGGCTACTTTCGTGTCTTCACGCCACAATGCTGCGCGTCACCGCGCTTGCGCGGCTCTTACGAGCCCGCTGAAATCCAACCTCCGTGTTGCCCTTTTTGGTGCCCGGAACGGATCTCACACCGCCGACTCGATCTCTGCTGAGTCCGGCCCGCAGGCCATGCACCTGCAAGCAGTTCCCGCTATTGGCGCGTCTTCGCAGTACACCCTTCGCTAAGTAACCCATTTCGGGGCGATCCGGCGTACCCCCAAGATGCCGGAGCGTCCTCAGCCCGCGCCCTAAAAGCGCGGACCCAGGATCACGAAAGAGAGAACTTAATGACTAGTGCAAACGCACGGCACCGCGCCGAGGTCACCAAGACCAGCTCACTGGCCGCTATTGCCAAATCCCTCGGCGACAACGCCGGCGGCATGGGTCGCCAGGCCGCGGTTATCGCTGCTGCCTCCGGTCTCGTCCTGACCAGCGGTATCGGAGCCAACGCTGCTGAGGCCAACGTTCAGCGCGATTCCACCTCCGCTTCCACCCTCGAAGTCCAGTCAGCCGCCCCGGCGACCATCTCGGCTGCTTCGACCATCGCGATCTCCTTCGAGAAGCCGGCTGTCACCACCACCCCGGCTCCCGTCGTCGAGGCCCCGAAGCCTGTTGTGAAGGTCCAGGAGGCTTCCACAGCCAACCCGGCCAAGACCGCCAGCACCAAGGTCGCAGCCCCGGCTGCCCCCGCAGCCCCGGCTGCCCCCGCCCCCAAGGCTGCTCCGGCTGCCCCGGCCAAGGCTGCTCCGGCTGCCCCGGCCAAGGCTGCTCCGGCTGCCAAGGTTGCTCCGGCCGCCAGCACCCCGGCTCCGGCCGCCGCCGGCGTCAAGGGCGCCACGATCGCTGCTGCCGCTTACGCCCAGCTCGGTGTTGGCCAGGACTGCACCAGGCTCGCCACGAACTCGCTGGCTGCCGCGGGCATCAACTTCCACGGCTGGCCGGCAGGTTACCTGGCCCTCGGCCGCACTGTGAGCGCCGCCGCGGCACAGCCGGGCGACCTCGCCTACTACGCGAACGGCGGCGCGGGCCTGGCCCACATCGCTGTTTATGTCGGTAACGGCAAGGCTGTTCACGGCGGATGGAACGGCGGAACCACGTCCCTGCAGAGCGTCAACGTCGGCTCCGGCCCGGTCTTCATCCGCGTCGGCTAGGACAACAGCTGTAAGCAACACCGGGGACCCCTGCCATTGGGCAGGGGTCCTTTGCGTTGCCAGAACGTGAACTTCAGCGGATGCGGGTCGGGGCGGGAAAAAAGATTCGGTGAATTGGCATCCCCGTGTTTACTCTTGTTTTGTCGATCCATAGCCCGACCATGCAGAGGGCAGCCGGCCCTCGTGCCCCTGGCGGGTGCGGCCGTGAAGAGGTATGCGGATGCGCACACTCGTTCTGAATGCTGGATATGAACCGCTGGCGGTTGTGACCTTCCGCCGGGCGCTCGTCCTTGTGCTGGCCGGAAAGGCCAGTGTCGTGGCGGAAGGCGGCGATCCCGTCGTCGGGCCGCACGACGTCCTGGGCCGTCCGTCGGTGATTCTGTTGAATCGATACATCAGGCCCCGGTATAACACCGTGACGGCGGTGAGCCGCCGCGGGGTGCTCCGCCGGGACGGACACCGCTGCGCCTATTGCGGCAAAGCCGCCCACACCATCGATCATGTCCAGCCCAAATCCAGGGGCGGTGCGGAGTCCTGGGAAAACCTCGTCGCTGCCTGCCTGCGGTGCAACAACGCCAAAGGTGACCACACCCCGGGGGAAATGGGGTGGAAGCTCGGCTTCAGCCCCGCGCCGCCCAAGGGCACGACCTGGCAAATCAAGGAGCTGGAGAAGCCGACGCCTGCCTGGGACCCTTTCCTCCTGCCGGAATCCGCCGCTTGACACGGCGCACCCCGGCCGCTGCGCCCGGACAGCACCCATAGCCAGTTAGGCTGGACCGGTGGAATTCGACGCTGTCATTCTTGCCGGGGGCCGGTCGTCCCGGTTGGGAGGCGTGCCCAAATCGGGTCTGATGCACGACGGCGTCACCCTCCTGGAGCGCGCCCTGCAGGCCGCGCGCGGTGCGGCCGCCGTCGCCGTCGTCGGGCCGGACCCGGGAACCCTGCCCGAGGGGGTGCTGAGCTGCCGGGAGGAGCCGGCGTTCGCCGGACCCGCGGCCGCCGTCGCCGCCGGGCTCTCGGCCCTGGACCGGCACCGCAGCCGCCATCCCCGCGTTCCTGCCGCGGCACCGCTGACCCTGGTCCTCGCCGTCGACATGCCCCGGGCGGGCGCCGCCGTCGGAAGACTGCTGGACGCCGCTGCGGAAGCCCCCCCGGGCGACGGGCTGATGGCAGTCTCTGCTGACGGGCGCCGGCAGCCCCTCCTTGGCCTGTATGGCTCGGCTGCGCTTCGGCGGTGCGTGGCCGACGCCAGGCACCGCGGCGCGCTCGAAAACGCCTCGGTATTCGCCCTTCTTGCTAGGCTGGAGGTGCGGGAAGTGAGCGTCCCCAGGGGGTCTACGGATGATGTTGATACTTGGGACGATGCCTCCTTGTTGGGTGTGACCGGCCCGTCTGGCGGCCCTCGCGTCGACGGCCATCACCGCGACAGCCATGGACCGGGCCTCCGGCCCGGGTTTCCCCCCGCTGAACTCGACTTTGGAGGCAAACGGTGAAAAGCCAGGATGAAACACTCGAGGACTGGTGCCGGGCCCTGCTTCAGGCCCTGGAACTGGAAGACGTCGAGGTTGACGTGAACGAGATCCTGTCCCTGGCCGGGGTGGCGGCCCACTCCGTGGTGCGCCCTGCCGCGCCGTTGACAACGTTCATTGCCGGCTTTGCGGCAGGACTGGCTTCGGGCTCCGGCCAGGCCACGGATGCCGTCTCGATGCAGGCCGCGATGGGCGTCGCACGGAAACTGGCCAGGGACTACGCAGCCAACGAAGACTCCGGAGTATGACACCTGCACCCCCTCACGGCAATGCAGCTGCCGCGGGGGATGAGCCTGCGCCCCATCGGCACCTCGCGCACACCTGGCAGGAAGCCCGGCAGCGTGCGTTCGACTGCGCGACCCCCATCCCCGCCGCGCCCGTGCCGCTTCGAGACGCGCTGGGGCGCAAACTCGCCGCCGACGTGGAAGCGCTGGTGGACATGCCGCACTACGCCTCCTCTGCCATGGACGGCTGGGCCGTTAACGGCAGCGGACCATGGATCCTGGCGGAGCCCGGCCAGCGGCTGGCTCCGCACCAGGGGAGCCCCATCGTCACAGGCGGGCTGATTCCTCCCGGAGCGAAGGCCGTGCTGCGGAGCGAAAGCGGCACCATTGCCGCCGATGAGGACGGGTTGCCGGTCCTGCAGCTTGGCGGCGGCGCGAAGCCCGGCGAGCCGCGAAACGGCGAGCACATCCGGAAAGCCGCCGAGGAAGCCGCCGCCGGCGAAGTGCTGATAAAGGGCGGCGCCCTGCTCAACCCCGCCCACCTGGCCCTTGCGGCCCTCGCCGGTCACGACAGCCTTTCGGTCCTGGGCAAAGCCGTGGTCCGGCTGGTGTTCACCGGCTCGGAAGTGGTCACAGCCGGGATCCCTCGGCCGGGGGAGGTGCGCGATACCTTCGGTCCCCAGCTCGCCGGCGTCGTGGAAATGCTCGGGGGGATCTGTGCCGGCGAAACGAAAATCGGCGACAGCTACGCTGAATGGCTGACCGCGCTCGAGGACACCGACCCGGAGGGGGAACCCGGGGCAGCTGAGGTGACGCAGTTTCCCGGGCGTTCCGGCGCCGAACCGGTGCCGGCCGACGTCGTCATCACAACGGGCGGTACCGGCAGGTCCGGGACCGACCATCTGCGCCGTTCCGTGGCCGAACTCGGCGGACGGTTGCTGATCGACGGCATCGCGATGCGGCCCGGCCATCCTGCCGTGCTGGCCGAACTGCCGGACGGCAGGTTCATCATCGGGCTGCCGGGCAACCCGCTCGCGGCCATGATGGCGCTGTCCACCATCGGCGCCCCGCTCTTGGCAGCGCTGGGGCACCGGTCCCTGCCGCCCGTCACCGAGGTGCCCTGCGGCGCCATGATCGACGCTGACCCCGGCCGGACCCGGCTGATGCCCTTCCGGCTCCTCTACGGTATGGCGTCGCCGGCTCAGCACACCGGCCCGGGAATGATGCGCGGGCTGGCCGCGGCCGACGGCGTCCTGGTGGTCCCCCCGCACGGAGTGCGGCTGGGGGAAACCGTCCCGGCCTTCGTCCTTCCCTGGGGCACGCCCCTCCCGGAGCCGGCGGTACCGGAGGGCAAGCCCGCCACCAAACGGTCCGCCCGCAAGCCTGCCGGTACCGGCGGGCCCGTGGACTGGGGCGAACTGCTGGGGTAGCGCCTGGTCTTGAACCCGCGCTGGCCACCCGGCCCAGCGCTTGCCATGATGGAGCTATGTTGGTTAGGAATACCTGATGGGCCGCGTCACGCAGCGCCGCAAGGTGCACAAATATGTCCTGGACGGATCGCCCCAGGCCCTCGAATTCCCTGTCCGGTACCGGGAGGACGTGCTCGCCGTGGAAGAGCCGCTGGAGATCCGGATCGGCAGCTTGTCCTTCTCCGTCACCATGCGGACGCCGGGGAACGACTTTGACCTCGTTGCGGGCTTCCTTGTCTCTGAAGGCGTCATCTGGAGCCCTGAACAGCTCGTCTCGCTGCGGTTCTGCGCGGGGGAAGACGAGGACGGCGTTCAGACGTTTAACGTGGTGGAAGCCCAGCTGAGGCCCGACGTCGTCCGCCCGGACACCGGCCGGAACGTGTACACCTCCAGCTCGTGCGGCATTTGCGGCACGGATTCCATCGAATCCGTGCACAAGTCCTCGCATTTCAGCCCCGCAGACGACCCGCTGACGGTGCCCGTGGCTACGCTCGCGTCCCTTCCGGACCGGTTGCGGGAAGCCCAGGCCGTCTTCGACGTCACCGGCGGCGTGCACGCCGCCGGCCTGTTCCGGACCGCCGACGACGGCTCCGTGGAGCTGCTGTGCCTGCGCGAGGACGTGGGGCGCCACAATGCCGTGGACAAGGTGGTCGGCTGGGCCCTCCGCGAGGGCATGCTCCCACTGCGCGGAACCGTACTCCAGGTTTCCGGCCGCGCGTCGTTCGAACTGGTGCAGAAGGCCGCCCTGGCCGGCATTCCCGTTCTCGCCGCGGTCAGCGCGCCGTCGAGCCTGGCGGTCGAGCTGGCCGAGGCCAGCGGCATGACGCTGGCCGGCTTCAGCCGCGGCACGTCGCTGAACGTCTACGCGGGATCCCGCCGCGTGAGTGTGCCCACAGACGTGGCGGAGAGCGTCCGCTGAGAGCCGCTTGGCCAGGGAGGCAGCGGCGAAGTAAGTTTTATCCATCGATTGGATGCATTTCAGCGTCATCCACGCAGCGCTAAGAGGATCACATTGCACGACGACCGCCGTCTCACGGAAGTCCGGCTGGACCGCTTTGTTCGCGAACGCATCATCCCCGCGGTCTATCCGCGCAGCGTGCCGCTCACCCTGAGCAGCTGGGAGGTCCCGGACGAGCCGGTCCCGGTGATGGACGCCCTCCGGCAGCAGTTCACGCCGCAGGAGCACGGCGCGGCCTGGGGGCGGCCGTGGAGCACCAAGTGGCTGCGGCTGCAGGGGCAGGTCCCGGACGCCTGGGGCACGGCGCCGGACACCTCGGTGGAAGTCATTGTGGACCTGGGCTCCAGCAGCGACCTTCCCGGTTTTCAATGCGAAGGAATCGCCTGGCGGCCGGACGGAACCATCGTCAAGGCCATCTCCCCGCGGAACCAGTACATTCCGCTGAAGCTCCTGGGCGGCGGGATGGCCGTCGACTTCTACGTCGAGGCCGCCGCCAATCCCGATCTGTCGCAGGGGTGGACCTTCGCAGCCACCCCCTATGGCGACAAGGCAACCGCGGGCAACGAGCCCAAGTACCGGCTCGGCCGGATCGTCATCGCAGAACTCAACCAGACGGTCTGGGAGCTGCAGCAGGACATCTGGACCCTCAACGGCCTGATGCACGAACTGCCGATGGAACTGCCCCGCCGCCACGAAATCCTGCGCGCGCTCGAACGGATGCTGGACGTGCTGGATCCTGATGACGTCCCCGGTACGGCGGCAGCGGGGCGCGAGGCCCTGGCGGGAGTCCTGGCCCGGCCGGCGTACGCCTCCGCCCACCACCTGCTCGCCACCGGACACGCGCACATCGACTCCGCCTGGCTCTGGCCCGTCCGCGAAACCATCCGCAAATGCGCCCGCACCTTCTCCAACGTGGTGGCCCTGATGGACGAGGATCCCGGATTCGTGTTTTCCTGCTCCTCAGCCCAGCAGCTCGCCTGGACCAAGGAGCTGTATCCGGAGCTCTTCGGCCGGATCAAGGAAAAGGTCAAGACCGGCCAGTTTGTCCCCGTGGGCGGCATGTGGGTCGAATCGGACACCAACATGCCCGGCGGCGAGGCCATGGCCCGCCAGTTCCTGGAGGGAAAGAGCTTCTTTCTGGCCGAGTTCGGGGTGGAATGCGAGGAAGCATGGCTTCCGGATACTTTCGGCTATTCCGCGGCCATGCCACAGATCGTCAGGGCCGCCGGCAGCAAATGGTTCCTGACCCAGAAGATCTCCTGGAACCAGGTCAACAAGATGCCGCATCACTCCTTCAACTGGGAGGGGATCGACGGCACCCGGGTCTTCACGCATTTCCCGCCGGTGGACAGCTACAGCTCGGAACTCAGCGGCCGGGAACTCGCGCACGCCGAGCGGAACTACCGGGACCACGGCCGGGGCACCGTCTCGCTGGTCCCGTTCGGCTACGGCGACGGCGGTGGCGGCCCGACCCGGGAGATGCTGGCGGCGGCGCGCCGCACGGCGGACCTTGAGGGATCACCGAAGGTGGAACTCGGTTCGGCCGGCAGTTTCTTTGCCCGGGCACAGGGCGAGTACGAGGCACTCCCGGTCTGGGTCGGTGAGATGTACCTTGAACTGCACCGCGGCACGTACACCAGCCAGGCCAAGACCAAACTGGGCAACCGGCGCAGCGAACACCTGCTCCGCGAAGCCGAGCTCTGGTGTGCCACGGCCGCCGTGCGTGCCGGGCACAATTACCCGGCGTCTGAGCTCAAGCGCCTCTGGCGTCTGGTGCTCCTGCAGCAGTTCCACGACATCCTCCCGGGCAGCTCCATCGCCTGGGTGCACCAGGACGCCGAGCGGAACTACGCCGCCGTCGGCCGGCAGCTGGAAGTGATCATCGCCGATGCCGCCGGCGTGGTGCTGGGCGCCGGGGACACTGACTTCCTGCTCAACGCCGCTCCGCACGAGCGCCACGGCGTCCCCGCGCTGGCCGCAGCCGAGCCGGTCCCCGCCGGGCAGCCGGTGCTGGTCACCGAAGCCGGCGGCGGCTACATCCTGGACAACGGGATCATCCGCGCCGTCATCAACGCCGACGGTCTGCTGGAATCCCTGACCGACTACACGAGCGGACGCGACGCAATCGCGCCCGGGCAGTTCGGGAACCTGCTGGAGCTGCACCGGGACACCCCCAACGAATGGGATGCCTGGGATATCGACGCCTTCTACCGACGCAACGTCGTCCGCCTGACCGGCGCGCGGTCCCTGACGGTGGAATCCCATGGCCAGGACGCCGTCGTTGTTGTGGAGCGGCTGGCAGGGTCGTCGGCTGTGACCCAGCGGATATCGCTGGAGGCAGGCGCCGGTTCCCTGGCCATTTCGACGGCGGTTGACTGGCAGGAAAGCGAAAAGCTGCTCAAGCTCGGATTCGCGCTCGACGTCCGGGCGGACCGGTCGGCGTCCGAGACCCAGTTCGGACATGTGTTCCGTCCGACGCACCTCAACACCTCCTGGGAATCCGCGAAGTTCGAGATCTGCGCCCACCGGTGGATCCACGTCGCCGAGCCCGGCTACGGGGTGGCGGTTTCCAACTCATCCACCTACGGCCATGACGTCACCAGGAATATCCGGGAGGACGACGGCGGAACGACCACCACCGTGCGGCTCTCGTTGCTGCGCGCGCCCAAGTTCCCGGACCCCGCCGCGGACCGTGGCCAGCACGAATTGAACGTCACCATCAGGCCCGGCGCCAGCATCGCCGACGCCGTCAAAGAGGGATACCGCACGAATCTGGCGCCTCGTGTGGTCAAGGGCGCACACCGTGTAGAACCGCTCTTTGCCGTTTCCAACCCGGCACTGGTTGTTGAGTCCGTGAAACTCGCCGAGGACGGCTCCGGCGATGTGATCGTCCGGGTCTACGAGTCGCTGGGGGAGCGGTCCGCCGGGATCGTGGCGGCCGGATTTGCCGTCAACGGCGTCCACACGGTGGACCTGCTGGAGCGCCCGGCGGCTGCGCCGGGTGTGACTGCGGCGGGGGACTCGGCGGAACTGGCGCTTCGGCCCTTCCAGCTGGTGACGTTGAGGTTTGTGCGCTGACGCCCGCCCCAGCCGGGCTGCGGACACTCGCCGGCCGGGCCCGAAAAGGCCGTTAAACAGGCTGAGTGGGAGCGGTCCAGCTGGACCGCTACCACTCATCCCCCCAATGGCGCTTAGGCAGCCACCTCGGCTCCGCACGGATTGTCCCCGTTCGCAAAGCGAGTGCTGCTTTCACACATTCATGATTCTCTCACAATCTAATGATTTTGTGAATGCCCGGTCGCGGTTCTGACGTAATGTTGCCCCAGCGTTACCTGAGGGGGTCGCGATCAGCCCCGAAAACCAGAACATGGCGAGCCCCACGGCGCAGCCCAGGACCGCTGCGCAGTAGACCGAATGCTGCTGCACAAGGCGCCCAGGCGGATGATTCCGGACCCGGTCCAGTCGCGCGGCGGCTCAGCTGACGTTGACTAACCGGTTAAGCCAGCGCGCGTCTTCTGCGTCCTCTTGGCCACAATCTTCGACCGCCAGATCATGGCAAGCCCCACCACGAGGCACAGAATGGCGGTGTAGTTAAAGACGAACCGCAGGTAGGCCAGCGACGCAGGTATCACCGGCGATGACAGGCTCAGCGCGATCGCTGCGGAGCCGACGGCCAGCAAGGCAGCGCCGAGCCGCACGAGGCCAGGCAGCCCGCTGCGCACAGCTCTTACCATGGCCGGCAGGAGGGCAAGCATGATGTAGGCCGGATAAAGCCGACCGGCGGCTCCGTAGTACTCAACTAGCGCCGCGTGGCGCGCATCCCTGTCATATACCGCGATCAGTCCGGCGGACGAGCCCACCGTGTCCATCATCAGGAAAACCACCACCACCACTACCGACGCCGCACCCGCAACAGTGATGCCCGCAGGGCCGGTGATCAGGCGGAGAGCGTCGTCGGCGCCGAAACCCCGTGCGATTCTGAGCCCGAGCGCGAAGATGGTGCCGAAGATGATGAAGCGCAGCAAAACGTTGGCCAGGTTCACGCCGCCCATGACCCGGTCGACGGCCAGATACGGGGCCTCCATGCTCAGGAGGATAGCCACCGTTATGAACGCGTACACGAAGAACACCGATTTGTTCTCACCCCGGATGGCACTCGGAATCCGCCCGATCGCAGCCAGAGAGCAGATGGCCAAAGTGGTCCACTGCAGGATCGCGATCATCTGGGGTCCATCCGTATCTTCCGTGTCATCCCGGGATTTTCCCGGCGGCAGCCCCCTGCCCCTGCCTGGAAGGCAACGGCTGGATGCCAAAGCCTGGTCAATGGCGAAGCGCGCGCTTCGCCATCAGGCTGGAGATCCAGACGAGGGCGAGTCCCAGCGCCAGGCACAACACCGAAGTGTAGTTGATGACAGCTTCCAGGTATCCAAGTTCCGACGGGAACAGGACGAAGGAGGAGGCGATGACCATACCGGCGAAGGCGATGGTCAGCAACAGAGCTCCGATGCGGATGGTTCTGGGCAACCGCTGACTGATGGCCGCGAAGGTGGCGGGCAGGATACAGGCGGCCACGTAGGACGGGTACAGACGTCCCGCCGCGGCGTACGACTCGATGAGCGCCGTATTCTGGGGGCTTCTGGCGGGCAGCGTTCTCAGCCCGGTGACGGTTCCCGCGGTGTCAGCCAATAGGAAAAGGACCACGGTGGCGACGCCTATGACGGAGAGAACACCCAGGCCCACGCGGCCGGCGATGAGGCGGATGCTCTTCTGGGCGGCGAAGGCCTTGGCAATCCGGTATCCGGCCAGCAGCACGGTGCCGTAGATGACAAAGCGAAGGATCAGGTTCGTGTAGTTGCCCGATCCGAGCCACGCATCGATGGCCTGGTAGCTCACATCGATGCTGAGCAGAATGGCAAGGGTGGCAAGCGCGAAAATTCCGAAAACGGACCTATTCTCACCCCGAAGGGCACTCGAAATCCGGGCGATCGCGACGAGAGCGCAGGCCGCCGGACTGCAACGGTGGGCCGCACGCCATGATCGATGGGGGACGGTCTACCTGCGGACGAGGCGCTTCGTCGCCAGCACCCGGCTGAGCCACATCAGCGTGAGTCCCAGAACGAGGCCGAGAATGGCGGTGGAGCTGATGAAGTATTGCAGATAGGCGAGATGGCGCGGCAGCAGGTCGCTTAACGACAGGAGGACCATGGCGGCGGCTCCCACGGCCAGGACCGCGGCCCCGTTCCGCGGAAGCCGTGGCAGCCCGCTTCTCACGGTCCTAATGGTGGCCGGCAGCAAGCATGCTGCGACAAAGGACGGGTAGAACCTGCCGGCAACCGTATAGAGCTTAATGAGGTCGACGTTGTTGGCACTCTGGTCCGGAAGGGTGCTCAGTCCGGTGGAGCTTCCGGTCGTGTTGGCGAGGAGGAACGGGACTACGGTGGCTACCGCAACGAGGGCAAGCACTGTGAGGCCAATGGGACCGACAATGAGCCAGATGCTGCGCTTCGCGTCGAAGCCCTTGACGATTTTGTATCCGGACAGAAGAACCACACCGTAAATGAGGAACCGGAGGATGAGGTTCGCGTAGTTCTCAGAGCCAAGCCAAGCATCCACTGGTAGATATATGACGTTGATGCTCAACATGATCGCAAACGTTGACAGCGCGAAAATACCGAAAATGGACCTGTTCTCACCCCGCAGCGCACTCGGAATCCGCGCGACCGCGACGAGGGCGCAGACCGCCAAAGTGGTCCACTGCAGGGCCGCTATCATCCGAGGTTCTCCCATATCTTCTTTGTTTGTTCGTGTTCGTGTTCCTGGCGGCGCAGGGTTTTACCCAGGGCCTGCAGCCGCTCACCGGCCAGGGCCGTGAGTTCGCCATCTGACAAGGCATCCAGTGCGGTTTGCTTGGCTTCGGGCGGCCAGCCGGCCTCAGTTTCCGTTATCAATCCCGCAGCGACGAGGCCGCCCGTGAATCCTACGCCAGCGGCGCGGGCCGTCGCGACCGCCAACTCGGGGGAGAGCCTGTTGGCGGTCAACTGGGCCGAATAGTTCTGCGGCGCGACCCCGGTGGCGCCCGAAACCCGGTGCCGCAACTCGCCGTCGTCAATCGCGTCCACCCAGTTCCGTACCGAGGTGGCGTGCGGCGCAGGGCCGAGCGCCGGCGTCAGTGCACTGCCGTCGTCACCGTAGCCGCCGTACGCCGGGGACGCGCGGGAAATGACCGCCCGCAGCAAATCCATGGTGGCAATCTGGCTGACGAGCTCGGCGGGAGTCGGCGGCTGCGGCCGCCCGGACAGTTCCGCATAGCTCTCAAACGAGGCGAGGTCTTCCAGGGGGCTGCGCTTCAGGGCCCGGCTGATACTAACGAGGGTGTTTTCCGCGACTTTGCCGCGCACCAGCTGCTGGGCGAGCGTGGTCCGCTTGATCCCGGAGATCCTGCAGATATCGGCTGTGCTAGCGCTGGGAGCAACAACATGGAGCCAGAGTTGAAACGCCTTGGCGGGTAAGGGCATTTACGGCTTCCTGCAGAGTGGAACAGACATGCGGCTTCTGAAGTTCGGTGGAGCGCTGATTGGAGTAATTTTACCTGAGGTGCTTATTCAACTATGCTAGTTGCTCGAACCCGCTGGTCCGTACACCCCCCAAGTCCGGACCAGCGGGTTCTTTCATGCCCGGGGGGCTGGTGGCCGCCCGGAGGGCCCTGTGGCTCTCTGCTGTTGGCCGCAGTGAGTTAGCCGCGGTGAGAGAATGGACTAATGACTGCGACCCTTGTTGCCAAGGACCTCTCCGGTGGTCACGACCACCGCACACTCTTCTCCAAACTCTCCCTGACCGTCGCGCCGGGCGACGTCGTCGGCGTCGTTGGGGCCAATGGCGCGGGCAAGTCCACCCTGCTCCGGCTGCTTGCCGGCGTCGACGAGCCGCAGGAGGGCACCGTCAGCCTTGCCCCGGCGGACGCGTTCGTTGGCTGGTTGCCGCAGGAACACGAACGGATCGCCGGTGAGACGGTGGCCGGCTACATCGCCCGGCGCACCGGCTGCGCCGAGGCCACCGTGGACATGGAAGCCGCAGCGGAGGCGCTCGGCAGCGGTGCCCCGGGCTCCGACGACGACTACTCCCTCGCGTTCGACCGCTGGATGGCCTCTGGCGCTGCGGACCTGGAAGACCGCATCCCTGCCGTCCTGGCGGATCTCGGCCTCGAGGTGGGTCAGGACGCCGAAATGACCGGGCTCTCCGGCGGACAGGCTGCCCGAGTGGCGCTCGCAGCGCTGCTGCTCAGCCGCTTCGACATCGTGCTCCTGGACGAACCCACGAACGACCTGGACCTCAACGGACTGGCCAAACTCGAGGCCTTCGTGCAGGGACTCCGCGGGGGCGTGGTGCTGGTTTCCCACGACCGCGAGTTTCTCGCCCTCTGCGTGAGCACCATCGTGGAACTGGACCTGGCGCAAAACTCCGTGGCGGTCTACGACGGCGGCTACGAGGCCTACCTCGAGGAGCGGGCCGTGGCGCGCCGGCATGCCCGGGAACGCTACGAAGAGTTCGCCAACACCAAGGCCGATCTTGTCTCCCGCGCCCGCACCCAGCGCGAGTGGAGCTCCCAGGGTGTCCGCAACGCCATGAAGAAGAACCCGGACAATGACAAGATCCGGCGTGCGGCCAGCACCGAGTCCTCCGAGAAGCAGGGCCAGAAGGTCCGCCAGATGGAGTCCCGCATCGCCCGGCTGGACGAGGTCGACGAACCCCGCAAGGAGTGGGCGCTGCAGTTCAGCATCGGGGCGGCACCGCGTTCGAGCGCTGTTGTGGCGACGCTCCGCGACGCCGTCGTCCGCCAGGGGAACTTCACCCTGGGGCCGGTGAACCTGCAGCTCAACGCTGGTGAACGGATCGGCATCACCGGCCCCAACGGCGCCGGCAAGTCCACCCTGCTCCGCCTGCTGCTGGGCCTTCAACGGCCCGATTCCGGCGACGCCTCCATGGGCGCCTCCGTGGCCGTCGGCGAGATCGACCAGGCCCGAGGACTGCTGGCCGGCCCGCTGAAACTGGCCGACGCCGTCGAAGCCGTGCTCACGGACCAGACCCCGGCGGAAGTCAGGACCCTGCTGGCCAAATTCGGCCTCAAGGCAGACCACACCTCCCGGCCGGTGGACTCCTTGTCGCCGGGGGAGCGGACCCGGGCGGCGCTGGCACTGCTGCAGGCCCGCGGCGTGAACCTGCTGGTGCTCGACGAACCCACCAACCACCTGGACCTTCCGGCGATCGAACAGCTCGAGGAAGCCCTCGAAAGCTACGACGGCGCCCTGCTGCTGGTCACCCACGACCGGAGGCTGCTGGAAAACGTGCGCCTTGACGCGCGCTGGAACGTGGACAACGGCGTCGTCACCGAGCTCCTGGGCCACACCGCCCCGAAAGGCAACAACACATGAGCATGGACCGGGTAGCCTGGAGCTCCCTTTACAACATCACGCGCGCCTCGAGCGGCTCGAAACCGTTCTCGAAGGAGACGCTCAAGCGTGTGTTCAGCTTTGCCCGTCCGCACAAGGGCAGGCTGATCGCCTTCGTGCTCCTCTCGATCGTGATGGCCGTGCTGGCCGTCGCCACCCCCGTTCTCGCCGGGCAGGTGGTGGACGCGATCATTGCCGGCGCGGCCACCGACGTCGTGGTCTGGCTGGCCGTGCTGATCGCCATTGTGGCGGTCGCCGAAGCCGGGCTGGGACTTCTCACGCGCTGGCTCTCCTCCACCATCGGCGAAGGCGTGATCGTGGACCTGCGCACCAAGGTCTTCGACCACGTGCAGAAGATGCCGATCGCGTTCTTCACCCGCACCCGCACCGGGGCGCTGGTGAGCCGGCTGAACAATGACGTGATCGGCGCCCAGTCGGCCTTCGCCGGGACCCTGTCCGGGGTCGTCAGCAACGTCGTGGCCCTCGCCTTGACCCTTGTGGTGATGCTGGGGAAGTCCTGGCTCATCACCGTGCTCGCCATGATCCTGCTGCCGATCTTCCTGATCCCGGCCCGCCGGATGGGCTCCAAGCTGGCCGACCTGCGCCGTGAAGCCGCCGAGCACAACGCGTCCATGGGCACCCAGATGACGGAACGCTTTTCCGCACCGGGCGCCACCCTGGTGAAGCTCTTCGGCCGCCCCGACGAGGAATCCCGGGAGTTCGCGGTCCGCGCCGGCCGCGTCCGGGACATCGGCGTCCGCACTGCCATGCTGCAGTTCACGTTTGTCACGGCCCTGACGCTCGTCTCAGCGCTGGCCCTGGCGCTGGTCTACGGACTCGGCGGATTCCTGGCGTTGCAGGGGCAGCTGGCCGCGGGCGACGTCGTCGTGCTGGCACTGCTGCTCACCCGGCTGTATGCGCCGCTGACCGCGCTCTCCAACGCCCGGGTTGAGATCATGAGCGCCCTGGTCAGCTTCGAACGGGTCTTCGAGATCCTGGACCTCAAGCCACTCATCCAGCAGAAGCCCGACGCGGTGTCATCGCCGGCCGGGCCGCTGTCCGTGGAGTTCGACGACGTCCGCTTCTCCTACCCCTCGGCGGACAAGGTCTCCCTTGCCTCGCTGGAGGACGTGTCCACCCTCGACACCCGCGGCGGCGAAGAGGTGCTGCACGGCATCAGCTTCCGGGTCGAACCCGGCCAGACGGTCGCCCTCGTGGGCTCCTCGGGCGCCGGCAAGTCCACGATCGCGCAGCTGCTCTCGCGCCTGTACGACGTCGATTCCGGTGCGGTCCGCTTCGGCGGAGCCGTGCCCGGGACCGGGGTGGATGTCCGCGACCTGACCTTCGATTCCATGCGGCACACCCTCGGCATGGTGACACAGGACGGGCACCTGTTCCACGAGAGCATCGCCTCCAACCTGCGCCTGGCCCGCCCGGACGCCAGCGACGAGCTCATGTGGGATGTGTTGCGCCAGGCCCGTCTGGAAGGCATGATCCGCTCGCTCCCCGACGGCCTGGACACGGTGGTGGGGGAGCGCGGCTACCGCCTCTCGGGCGGCGAACGCCAGCGCCTCACCATCGCCCGCCTGCTCATTGCCCAGCCGCGCGTCGTGATCCTGGACGAGGCCACCGCGGCCCTGGACTCCACCAACGAAGCCGCCGTCCAGGAGGCCCTTGGCGCCGCGCTTGAGGGGCGCACCGCCGTCGTGATTGCCCACCGGCTCTCGACCATCCGGGCGGCCGACGCCATCCTGGTGGTGGAGGACGGCCGGATCGTGGAGCGCGGAACGCACACCGAGCTGCTGGCCGCCGAGGGCCGCTACGCGGAGCTGTACCGCACACAGTTCGCCGAGGCCAGCGCCGTGGCGGAAGAGGCCGTTCCCGGGGCCTAGCCCGGCTGGCCCCAGAGCGCGGGCAGGACATGGTCGGTGAGCAGCGGGGCGAGATCGTCAGGAAGCTCAGCGGAAAGGTCCAGCCAGCGGATCTCGGCGATCTCCGCCGAGGGGCGGGCATTCCAGACCCCCGGGGCGGTGAACACCGTGGCCCTGATCCGCGTCGCGGCCTCATTGGCGGCGTCCGCGAACCAGACGCCCAGGAGCACCAGCTCCTCGGCCGCAAGCACGATCCCGACTTCCTCCGCCAGCTCCCGCGCTGCCGTCTGCGCGGCCGTCTCGCCCGTCTCGGGCTTGCCGCCGGGGTGCATGAACTTGTCCGTTCCCCGTTTGCGCACGGTGAGCAGGCGCCCTGCCTCGTCGAAAACACAGACCGCAGAGACAACAATCAGCGGGTTCATGCGGCGGCGTCCGCGGTGCGGCGCAGGACCGAGGTGAGCAGCTGGTCCTTGGCCGGACCGGTGACATCCCACTGGTAGCGGAATTCGTCCGGGCCCGTTCTGGCGTAGCTCACGCGGTAAACGTCCGGGTCGCACCAGTGCTGGTCCTGGCTGCTCCGCGGGCCGAAGCCCATGCGGTGGAACGGCCGGCCGTCGGGGAAGAACATGTCCATCGTGTCCGGGGCGCCGGTGGGCCGGAGCAGATACTCCCGGCTGGCCGGCCCGGTGAACGGTGTGCCCGCCGGTCCGCCGGGGACGGACGCCCAGGAAACGGTGCCCGCTTCGCGGAAGCGGAGAGCGCCGTCGTCATCGTCCGTTGCGGCGAAGCGGACGACGCCGGTGAAGGTCCCCCGGGTGCCGGTGGACCTGTCCAGCAGGGTTCGTTCCACGGCCCAGTTGCCCAGCAGGTAGTCGCGGAGGTCGAAGTCCGGAGCGGTGTCCGGGGACTGGGGGTTCAAGTGCCCTCGATTGGAATCGAACCAACGACACCGGCTTTAGGAGAGCCGTGCTCTATCCACTGAGCTACGAGGGCGGGCATCCGTGCCGGCCGGCCGCGGGCCGGCCCGTTCGGACACGGTTATAAGCATACAAGGTGAGGGGCCATACTACGCTCTTGGCATGACCACCGCAGCCAACTCGCCGTCCAAGGACATCATCTACATCCCTGCCCTGCCGTCCACCCGGTTCTACGCCGGAGCGCTGGCGCTGCTCAGCGTGCTGCAGTTCTTCGTGGCGGAGGCCGCCGTGATCGGGGCGTGGGCGGGGCAGCAGCCGTACAGCCGCCGGACCGGTTACATCAGCGACCTGGGCGCCGTGGGCTGCGGGGTTTTCGAGGGCCGGGACGTCTGCTCGCCGGCGCACGTGCTGATGAACGCCTCGTTTGTGGTCCAGGGCATCGGCATGATGGTCGGTGCGCTGCTGCTCAGTTCGGCGCTGCTCTGCACGGCGGCGCGGCCCGGTGCGCGGTTCACGCTGGCACCGGCCAGCCGGATTACCTGGGCGGCCGCCAGCGCCGCGCGCGCCCTCACCGTCCTCGCCGGGGCCGGGACCGTCCTGGTGGGGCTGGTCCCCGAGGACGCAGGCTCCGTGTGGCACGTGGTGGGGGCCATCCTGTACTTCGCCGCCGGCGGCCTGGCACTGGTGCTGCTGGGCTGGCTCTGGATCCGGCAGACACCGCTGGGCCGGCTCATCGTGGCCTGCGGCGTGGTGTCCCTCGGGGCCCTCATCGCCGGCGGCGTGACCGGGATGGATGTGCCGGAGCCCGGCATCCTGGAGCGGGTGATGGGCTACCCCATCACGATCGGCACGGCCGCCGTCGGGCTGGTGGTCGCCCAGCGGGCGGGGAGGCAACGAAGCGTGCGGAAGGCCGCTCGTGCCGCGCGGGCCGGCGGGGCCGCTCCCCGGCTGCGGCAGGGATCCTGATCCAAGATGCGCCTCTACGGTGCGCCTCTAAGATGCGCCGCGGTTCGGGGGTGTCTTATGTCTCATGGGAGGCGCACCTTCGATTATCATGAGGGCATTCACCGGAATACTCCGGTGCAGCATGCGCGTTGTGACTCCAGCGCATGGCGAATGGCCGATTTTGGAGTCCAATTGGGGACGAATGTCTGATCAGCGAGTCGTGCGGCGTTTTGATGCAGTGACAGCCTTCGCGGGCCTGGCGGATGTCGGTGCCCGCCACGACGGCGCCGGCCGAGTAGGCGAACCGGCTGTGCCGGCGTGCCGATGGGTTGAGTTCCGATGACGCTCGAGGCGACCGCCGAACCCGGCGAACTCATCCCCGCAGAGACCGCCGCAGAGACCGCCGTCGCTCTCGACGTCGGAGTGACGACCCTCGCGCGTGTCCCGATCGGCGTCCGCCTGCGCGACGGCGGCATTATCGAAGTCGCGCTTCCCGCCAACGTGGAAATCGAGGGTGCCGAGGCCCGCGTAGCCGGAGCCGCGGTTCGGGCCTTGGCCCACGGCCGGCGCATGCCTGTGCTGCTGGTAATCACGGGTGTGGTGGGCATCAGTGTCGAGGCGCGGCACGTCTGCAGCACGTCGATCGCGGCGTCCGCCTTTGCCCTCGTGGGTGAAAGCCCCGTCGACCGCGTGATCGCGCACTACCTGCTGCGGGCGAGGTCCGAGACCACCCCGGCGCAGTTCTTTCTGTCTGAGGCTGAAGCTATCGACTGGTTAGGGCACTACACGAGTGAACACTGATCCACCGGACCCGAGGCTGCACGCGCTCGTCGAAGGCATCGTCCGAATCGCCGGCGGCGACCTGACAACCCGGATCCCGCACTCCGGGGCCAGGGACGACGTCGCTGCGGTTATTGCCGGGATCAACCTGATGGCAGATGACCTGCAGACCATTTACCAGGAACTTGAGGAACGCGTCGAAAGCCGGACGGCGATGCTTCGCGAAGCCCAGGTCGAGCTCGAACGGATGGCGCTGACCGACCCGCTGACCCAGCTTGCGAACAGGACGGCTCTGAACTCGGTCCTGAGCCACGCCCTTGCGGAGACGACCCGGGGCGAACTGCCACCGGCACTGCTGGTCCTCGATCTCGACTCCTTCAAGGGCATCAACGACACTCTGGGCCACAGCGCCGGCGACGACGTCCTCCGGGTGATCTCGCGGCGGCTGCAGCAGGCCGTCCGCGAGACGGACACGGTAGCCCGCCTCGGCGGCGACGAGTTCGCCGTGATGCTGCCAAAGTCCAGCCTGGTGAGGGCCCGACGGGTCGCCAACAGGATTCTTAGGGCCCTCGGCGAGAGCCTGGAAATCGGGGACCTGCGCATCACCTGCGGCACCAGCATCGGACTGCGGGTCGCGGAACCAGGGCAGTCGGTCGACGATCTGGTCATGGAAGCGGACACGGCGATGTACGCCGCCAAGGCCCAGCCGCACAGCAGCATCAAGGTGTTCGAACCGGCCCTGCTCTATGCCCGCAGGCTCCAGAGCGTCATGATCACCGAACTGCGTGAGGCGATTCGCCAGGACCAGCTCACCCTGCACTACCAGCCGGTGGTGGAACTTGCGACCGGCAGGATCGAAGGCGTTGAGGCGCTGGTGCGCTGGAACCACCCGGAGCGCGGGCTGCTGATGCCCGATTCGTTCATCCCGCTGGCTGAAGAGACGGGGATGATCGTGGACCTGGGCCACTGGGTCCTGCGGAATGCTGTGCGCCAGCTGCGGCGTTGGCAGCAGGAGCTCAACGTCGACGACAGCTTCAATGTCCGCGTCAACATCTCAACGACCGAGTTGCAGAATCTGGACCTGATCGATCACGTCCGCGACATTCTCCGGGAAACGGGGGTGGACGCCGCCAACCTCATTGTCGAGCTCACGGAGTCAATGGCCGTCAATGGCGGCGACGTGGACCAGTACTCCCTGAGCGGGCTGCGGCGTTTGGGTGTGAAGCTCGAAATTGATGACTTTGGCACCGGCTATTCATCCATCAGCTACCTGCGGAAACTGCCGGTCAACGTCGTCAAGATTGACAAGAGCCTGATCGATGGGCTTGGCACGGACGAGGAGCAGAGCAACTTTGTCGCGGCGGTGCTGCACCTCATCCATGCCTGCGGGCTCACAGCGATTGCCGAGGGTATCGAGACGGCGGAGCAGGCCGCCGAGCTGGTGCGGTTGGGCTGCGCGAGCGGGCAAGGATACTACTTCAGCCGGCCTGTGCCTGCGGCGCAGATCGAGGCGCTGATTAGCCCGGGGGCTTTGGGCTCGGAGTAGACCCGTGGACTGTGTGCCGGTCTCACTCGAGCGGAGTACACAAAAACGGCGGGTACTGGAAGTTTCCTTCCGGTACCCGCCGTTCAGGTTGTCTCCGTTACTACGTCTAGTACTTCGGAGTGGAATTCGGCCACCAGTACACGGCCGAGATTGAGCCCTGACCGGAGTTGTCGCCGCTTGCGGAAACTGCGGCTCCAGCGGACAAGCCCGCGGCTGCGATGGCTCCGGTGACGAGGAGCGTTGCAAGGATTTTCTTCATGAAGGACTCCTGTTACGTATGTGGCTGATGAGACTCATGTGATGCGAGTTCAGTATAGGGGCATTGGACACGCCGTGGAGGGACAATCTGCGAGACGAGCTCGAATTTGTGTTATTCGCGCGAAGTTAATCGATTCCTGCGCGAAAACTGCGTGGCTCCTGCTTCTGTGGCGTGTCCGGATCTGCGTCTACGGCGACGGATAATGGAGCCATGTCCTTGCACTCCGTTTCGCCGTTATACGCCGCCGCTGAATTGCGCGCATACGAGCACCGGACCAACCATGCCTTCGTTAACGCAGCCCGGAGCGCACACGAGGCGGCCGAAATTGCCCGTGGTGAAGGCGATATGGATGCGTGGTGGAACATGACTTTCGTCCAAGCCGAGAATCTCCTGGACGCGGAGGAATTTGAAGCCTGCGCAGCACTCGCCTCGGACCTCGTTGGCGGGCCCCACTCCACCGTGGAACCGCAGGCCAAGGCGCTCACCTACATTCTGGTGGCCAAGGCCAGGCAGGGCGCTGGCTTGCTTGAAGAGGCCGCGGACGCTGCCCGGGCAGCGTCCCTCCTGGTGTTGGATGACGACGATGTCGAGATTCACGTCAAAGCCCGCCAAGCCTTGATTGCAGCTCTGGCAGACAGCGGAAGGCTGGATGAGGCGTGGGCTGAATGTCTTCGACTGGCGGAGGTGGTTTCCGCCGAAGTCGACGGCCAGTTGATCGGCAAGGTCTATTGGGTCATCGGGAACGTAGCGTTCCTCTGCAACAAGGTGCAGGAGGGTCTCGCTTATCACGAGCTTGCGGCGGCGACCTTTTCCCCGGCACGGAACCTCGATGTCTGGGCGAAATTCAACAAGGCATCCGCCGCCATGCGGCTCGCGGCAGACATCGCAGACGCCGACACCCTGCGGTGTATCGAGCGGGCAGAGTTGGCCACGGACGTTATCGGCGGAAGCGTCAGCGACCTGCTGCTGCTGAGGCTCAACCGGGGGCACTGGACGTTTCTGGTGGGAGAGGTGGAGGGAGCGATCCAGATACTAGAAGGCATCTGCGTTGAGGTGGACAACACCGGGCCTCAAATTCTCGGCGAGGCGTGCCTGCTGCTGGGAAGGGCCAAGGTCGCTATGGGAAACCAATCTGCCGCCCAGGAGCAATTTCTGAAGGCGGCGGATCACTTTGAGATGGCCGGCGCCCCCCACCGCGCGGAAAAGGCCCGCGAGTACCTCGCAGACCAGGCCTGACCCGCCTGGCTGACTGACTTGTGCCCGCTCCTGCGCCAGAGAGGGCATGCCCTTGGAGATTCGCCATGGATGGACATAACGGGACGATGCCCAGCGGTCGTGACTAGGACTGGACACGTCCCGCGGTAGGTGCCGTCGAGCATGCCCTCCGAGATTCGCCAGGGATGGACATAGTGGGGCTAAGTCCAGTGGCCGCGGCTAGGACTGGGCATGTCCCGCGGTGGGTGCCGCAGCGGAGGCTCGCCTGCGGCCCAGGAACACTGCGGCGCCGCCAACCACCAGGCTCAGCACCAGCAGCACCCAGCCTGCGATGGTGAGCCCCGATGCCAGGGCAACCTGGCCGGCGTCGATGGTGTCCGCGGACATCATCGAGTCAATGGCCGCGTTGCCCCACAGCCTGACGGCCGCGAACAGCAGCGGCACGGACCACAGCGCCCAGCGCAGGCCCTTGCGAGCCACGTTTGTGCCGATAAGCAGCAGCCAGGTGAAGCCGAAGATCAGCGGGAAGAGGGTGCCGGCTGTCTTGTGAACGTAGTTGAGCTGCCCGCGGGCAGCCTCGTCCATCGCGAGGCGCAGTTGCTCCACAAAGCCCAGGTTGAAGCCCCCGACCAGGGAGTCCGGCATGGCCATGCCGCCGCTGAGCTGGGTGAGCTGGTTCAGGGTGAGGAGGTGGACGTACCAGAACAGGAACATGCTCACCACGACACCGGCTATCAGGATCAGGTTGCTGTTGTTCTGCGCCTTCTGCGGGCTCCGGCTGGTGCTGGGGTTGATCACCGACGGCAGGTGGTGTTCGGGGACGACTGCGTTGGCGCCGTGCTTCTTCATTCGCTGTGCGGGTGTCTTGGCCATGGCACCATTATCGCCTGTCCTGGCCGTCATGCCGGCGACGTCCGAGGCCCGGCCGGACGACCGCCTGTTCACTGCCGGCAGGCGCCGATAGGCTGGAGCGCGTGACCGAACTAGGAAAGCACCGGCTCGGCCGGCACAGCACCGCTGAACTCAACCCCGCCCTGGACGACTATCAGCTCGCCGAGGCCCTCGTGCGCGAGGCCGGGACCCTGGCGCTGCTCATGCGGCAGGCCGGGCTGGAAGGCCGGCAAAAGACATCCGTTTCCGACGTCGTCACTGCCGCCGACCACGCGGCCGAGGCCTATGTGATCGAACAGCTCCAGCGCTGCCGGCCCGACGACGGCGTCCTCGGCGAAGAGGGTGCCTCCGTGGCTGGCACCAGCGGCAGGACCTGGGTGATTGACCCCGTCGACGGGACCTACAACTTCCTGCACGGCTCCACGTACTGGTGCTCCGCCATTGCCCTCAAGGACACCTCCGGAGTGCTGCTCGGCGGGATTTTCCAGCCGGAGGAGGACAAGCTCTGGCTCGGCGGAACAGACCGTCCCTCCACGCTCAACGGCGAACGGCTGGCCACCTTCGGGCCGGGCGGCGCTCCGGGCGGAGACCGATCAGACACGCCGCTGTCCAAACTCGGTGCCGCGACCTACATCCACCCCACCTGGCTCGCGGACCCGATGTGCGCGATGCCGTGGCATGCCGCTGCGACCTCCGCCGCCGCGCTGCGGATGTTTGGCTCCGGCTCCTGTGACCTCAGCCGGGTGGCTGACGGCGGCCTGGGCTGCTGGTTCCAGCACAGCTGCCCGGAATGGGATTGGCTGCCGGGCAAGGCGATTGTCCTTGCGGCCGGCGGTGCCGCCGACGTCGTCCGGGTCAACGGACTGGACTGGTTCGTCGCCGGAGGTACGACGGCGGTCCGGCAACTCCGCGCCGCCCTGGAATCCGGCTCCGCGGGGTAGGTCCGGGCGGATAACACCCCCGCCCCGGGGACATGCCCAGCCTTCGCTTCACCCGCCGCGGAACATGCTCAATGTTGGCGGGGGAGCGCGGACATACGGGCCCTATGTCCAACGGCCGCGGGCAGGGGAGGGCATGCCCGGCGGGGGCGGACGTTGGTGTCAGTGGCACCGCCTAGACTTGTTAACACCATGGATATGTTGTTTGACCCCTACGCCGCCGGACCCTTCCAAGCTGCCTCGAAGACGGCGGCAGGCACGAAAATGCCCGCGGGAACTGGCGCGGCGACCCTGAACTCCGAGGGAAGCGCCGGGCGCCACATCGTCCGCGGGGACAGCCCGGCAGGCGACGGGGACCACCAGCAGCTCCCGGGCGCGGCTGAGCTCCTTGAGGGACTGAACCCGCAGCAGGAAGAAGCAGTCAAGCACGCCGGCAGCGCCCTGCTGATCGTCGCTGGCGCCGGCTCGGGCAAGACCCGGGTGCTCAGCAACCGGATCGGCTACCTGATCGCCACGCGGCGCGCCCACCACGGCGAGATCCTGGCCATCACCTTCACCAACAAGGCCGCCGCCGAAATGCGGGAGCGGGTCGAAGCCCTCGTTGGCGCCCGGGCCAAGACCATGTGGGTCTCCACGTTTCACTCCTCCTGCGTCCGGATCCTGCGCCGCGAAGCCAAGAACGTCGGCCTGAACTCCAACTTCTCCATCTACGACTCCGCTGACTCGCTGCGCCTCATCACGCTCGTGTCCAAAACCCTGGACCTTGATCCGAAGCGCTTCGCCCCCAAAGCGATCCAGCACAAGATCTCGGCGCTCAAGAACGAACTGATCGACGCGGACAGCTACTCCTCCAGCGCCAACCACAGCGACCCCTTCGAACAGGCCGTCGCCGAGGTATTCAAGGGCTACACTCAGCGGCTGCGCCAGGCCAACGCCATGGACTTCGATGACCTGATCGCCGAGACGGTCTACATGTTCCGCGCCTTCCCTGCGCTCGCCGAGTCCTACCGCCGCCGCTTCCGGCACGTTCTCGTCGACGAGTACCAGGACACCAACCACGCCCAGTACGCGCTGGTGCGCGAGATCGTCGGCGAAGGCCCCGGCGCGGCCGAGTTGACCGTCGTCGGCGACTCGGACCAGTCCATCTACGCCTTCCGCGGCGCCGACATCCGCAACATCGTGGAGTTCGAGAAGGACTACCCGGACGCCCGCACCATCAAGCTCGAGCAGAACTACCGTTCCACCCAGACCATCCTCAGCGCCGCCAACTCGGTTATCTCCCGCAACCCCAACCGGCCGGAGAAACGGCTGTGGACCGCGGAAGGCGACGGCGAGAAGATCATCGGCTATGTCGGCGAGAACGAGCACGACGAAGCCCGGTTCATCGCCAAGGAAATCGACCGCCTGCAGGACGAGGGCGATCTGCGCCCCGGCGACGTCGCGATCTTCTACCGCACCAACGCCCAGTCCCGCTCGATCGAGGATGTCCTGGTCCGCGTCGGACTCCCGTACAAGGTGGTCGGCGGCACCCGCTTCTACGAACGCAAGGAAATCAAGGACGCGCTGGCCTACCTGCGGGTCCTGGTCAACCCGGACGACGACGTCAACCTGCGCCGCATCCTGAACGAGCCCAAACGCGGCATCGGCGACCGGGCCGAGGGTGCCGTTGCCTCCCTCGCGCAGCGCGACCGGATCTCGTTTATGGCCGCCGCCCGCCGCGCCGACGAGGCCCCCGGCATGGCCACCCGTTCCGTCAACGCGGTCCAGGGCTTTGTGAAACTGCTCGACGACCTCGCCGAGGTGGCCTCCGGATCCGGCGCCGCCGCTGCCCTGGAGGCCGTCCTGGAACAGACCGGCTACCTCGCAGCCCTTCGTTCCAGCACCGACCCGCAGGACGAGTCCCGGGTGGAGAACCTCGCGGAACTCGTCGCCGTCGTGCGTGAATACGAGCGGGACAACCCCGAGGGCTCGCTCGGCGCCTTCCTGGAAGGCGTCTCCCTGGTCGCCGACGCCGACCAGATTCCGGATGCCCCGGCGGGGTCCCCCGACCAGCTGGCCGCTGCCGTTGCCGAAGCCAAGCGGCTCGGCGTCGTCACCCTCATGACCCTGCACACCGCCAAGGGGCTGGAGTTCCCGGTGGTGTTCCTGACCGGCATGGAGCACGGACTGTTCCCGCACCAGCGCTCCGCCACCGACCCCAAGGAACTGGCCGAGGAACGCCGGCTGGCGTATGTGGGCCTGACCAGGGCTCGGAAACGGCTCTATCTGACGCGCTCCGAGGTGCGCAGCATGTGGGGACAGAGCCAGTACAACCCCGCCAGCCAGTTCATCGAGGAAATCCCGGCCGAACTGGTGGAGTGGAAGCGCGAAGGCTCCACCCGCCAGACCGCCGGCTGGGGCGGCGGCGCCTCCATTGGCTCCAGCCGGTACGGCGGATCCTTCTGGGGAGCCGGCACCGCCCGCGGGGCCGAGGCCAGCCCGTCCGCCGGCTTCAACGCCGACGTTCCCGCCGCCATCGCCAAAAACCGGGTGCAGCCGCAGAAGGAAATCGTCCCCGTCAGCGTCGGTGACAAGGTCAACCACACGAGCTTCGGCAACGGCACCGTGCTGGCCGTCGAGGGCGCGGGGGACAAAACGGTCGCGAAGGTCAAGTTCAGCATCGGCGAAAAGCGGCTCCTGCTCCGGTACGCCCCGCTGACCAAGCTCGACGCCTGAGCAGGCGCGGCGCTCGCTCAAGCGCGGCACCGGGGCGGCGTCCGCCGCCGTGGGGATACCCGGCGTCGGGGGCTGACTCAGGCAACCGCAACGTGCCGGCGTCCCGGCGTGCATAATGGAGCCCATGCGACGGACACTTCTGGGGATTCTGGCCGCCCTCATCCTGCCGGCGGCCACGGCGTGCACCGTCACGCATAAAGACCCGGACTATGTCCCGCCGGCACCGTTGCCCGCCCTCGAGCAGCTCAAGCAGGCGCCCCTGGCGGACCCGGCCACGTATGCCGTAGGCCAGGACATCCTCAGCTTTGTCACCGCCGACCGGAATGTGGTCTGCTCCCTGACCTCGGCCCGCGGCGAGCACGTGAACCTGCCGTATGAGCAGAACGGCTATGCAGACCCCGCCAACAACAGGCTGGCGACCGTCCCCGTGGCGCACTGCGAACTGGCGGCCTACCCCGCGCCGGACACGAAGGACATCTCGGACGACTGCGGCGGGACCGGCCTCGGCTACCTCGGCGGCGCCGCGCTGCTCACCCCGGAGCACGCCGGCTACGGCGAATGCCGCTCCGGCGTCACCCAACAGGAAGCCGAATCCGGGCCCCGGGGAAGCCGCAAGGGCCCGATCTCTGAGCTTCCCGTCCTCGACGAGGGGCAGAACCTGGAGCGCAACGGACTGCGCTGCTCGGCTCACAACGGCGGAGTCGCCTGCGGGAACGTCTCCGCCGGCGTCGCTTTCTTCGTGTCGCGCGAGAGTTACGAACTGATCTCCGACGCCGGGAAAATTGCCACCCAGGGGCCTTCTGAGGCCCCAAAAACCCCGTAATCTAGGGGTTTTTCTACGCTCCATAGAATAGTGTCCTTCCTCACATTAGGGGTACTCTGGGACGGGCCCCTCCCAAGGAAGGGCTAGAGTTCGAATGAGGAGCATTGCGCCGTGTGGCTCGTTTTAGGCCAGTTGCACGGTGCGTTTATTCCGCAGCCCGGTAACTGCGATAACGCGGGGTCCGGCTGTACAGAAACTACTTCGACGTAGAGGACACTAAACCGTGGACCTGTTTGAATACCAGGCGCGCGATATGTTCGAGGCGCACGGTGTACCCGTGCTTGCCGGGATCGTGGCGCACACCCCTGAAGAAGCAAAGGCAGCTGCCGAGAAAATCGGCGGCGTAACTGTCGTTAAGGCGCAGGTCAAGGCCGGAGGCCGCGGCAAAGCCGGCGGCGTCAAGGTCGCCAAGACCGCTGACGAGGCGTTTGAACACTCCACCAACATCCTCGGGATGGACATCAAGGGCCACACCGTCCACCGCGTGATGATCGCCCAGGGTGCGGACATCGCCGAGGAATACTACTTCTCCGTTCTTCTGGACCGGGCCAACCGCAACTACCTGGCCATGTGCTCGGTTGAAGGCGGCATGGAAATCGAGCAGCTCGCCGTTGAGCGCCCCGACGCCCTGGCCAAGATCGCCATTGACCCGGCCGTCGGCATCGACCAGGCCAAGGCCGACGAAATCGTCGCCGCTGCAGGCTTCGCCGAGGAACTGCGCGGCAAGGTGGCGAGCGCCATCCTGAAGCTCTGGGACGTTTTCAAGAAGGAAGACGCCACCCTTGTGGAGGTCAACCCGCTGGTCCTGACCGGCGCCGGTGACATCGTTGCCCTCGATGGCAAAGTTTCCCTCGACGAGAACGCCGGCTTCCGCCACCCCAAGCACGCCCACCTTGAAGACAAGGACGCTGCTGACCCGCTCGAGGCCAAGGCCAAGGCGCAGGACCTCAACTACGTCAAGCTGGACGGCTCCGTGGGCATCATCGGTAACGGTGCCGGCCTGGTCATGTCCACGCTCGACGTCGTTGCTTACGCCGGCGAGAACCACGGCAACGTCAAGCCCGCCAACTTCCTGGACATCGGCGGTGGAGCTTCCGCCGAGGTCATGGCAGCAGGCCTCGACGTCATCCTGGGCGACCCGCAGGTCAAGTCCGTCTTCGTCAACGTCTTCGGCGGCATCACCGCCTGTGACGCCGTCGCCAAGGGCATCGTCGGTGCACTGGCCGAGCTGGGCCACTCCGCGAACAAGCCGCTGGTAGTCCGCCTCGACGGCAACAACGTTGAGGAAGGCCGCCGGATCCTGGCCGAGGCCAACCACCCGCTGGTTACCCTGGCCGCCACCATGGACGAGGGCGCCGACAAGGCTGCCGAGCTCGCCAACGCAGCGAAGTAGAGGGACTCGACTATGTCTATTTATCTGAACAAGGACTCCAAGGTCATCGTCCAGGGCATCACCGGCGGCGAAGGCACCAAGCACACCGCCCTGATGCTGAAGGCCGGCACCAACGTTGTCGGCGGCGTCAACGCCCGCAAGGCCGGCTCGACGGTCGTGCACGGCGACACCGAGATCACCGTCTTCGGCACCGTCAAGGAAGCCATGGCCGAGACCGGCGCTGACGTCTCCATCGTCTTCGTCCCCCCGGCATTCACCAAGGACGCCGTCGTTGAGGCCATCGAGGCCGGCATCGGCCTGGTCGTCGTCATCACCGAAGGCGTGCCGGTCCAGGATTCCGCCGAGTTCTGGGCCCTGGCCCAGTCCAAGGTGGACGCCAGCGGCAAGCAGGTCACGCGCATCATCGGACCGAACTGCCCCGGCATCATTACCCCGGGTGAGGCTCTCGTCGGCATCACCCCGGCCAACATCACGGGCAAGGGCCCCATCGGCCTCGTCTCCAAGTCGGGCACCCTGACCTACCAGATGATGTACGAACTGCGCGACCTCGGTTTCTCCACCGCCATCGGCATCGGCGGCGACCCGGTCATCGGCACCACCCACATCGATGCCCTCGAAGCCTTCGAAGCTGACCCGGAAACCAAGGCGATCGTGATGATCGGCGAAATCGGCGGCGACGCCGAAGAGCGTGCTGCGGACTACATCAAGGCACACGTCACCAAGCCGGTTATTGGCTACGTTGCAGGCTTCACCGCCCCGGAAGGCAAGACCATGGGCCACGCAGGCGCCATTGTCTCAGGCTCCGCGGGAACCGCCCAGGCCAAGAAGGAAGCCCTTGAGGCTGCCGGCGTCAAGGTCGGCAAGACGCCGTCCGAAACCGCCAAGCTCCTGCGCGAGGTCCTCGCAACCCTCTAGGGTCGAAGCGCCACCAAGCACCAAGACACAACGCGGGGTCACCTGCGGCCCGTCCCGCTCGCTGGGATGGGCCGTAGGTGACCCCGCGTTGTTCGTCTAAGTACGACGGCGGCAGGCCACCTTCTACGGGGAGGTGGCCTGCCGCCGTCGTACCTTGATGCGTCACCGACGCCGGGCCTCAGACTGTGGCGCCGGCCAGGAGTTCGTCGAGCCGTTCGTATCCTTCGGTCACTCCGCCTTCCATGCCGGACTGGGCCATGCCGTCGCGGGCCTCTCTTTGCTGGGGTAAACCGCGTGGGCGCTCAGCCGGGTGCGCCCGCCGCCCAGATCGTGGAAGGTCAGGAACTCGACCCCGGCTGAGCCGGGAGATGATGCGGTGGCGGACCGGGTCGGCGAGGGCCAGGAAGGCCGAGTCGAGCTGCTCGTCGTCGCGTTCGTCCATTGGGTCGCCCACCTCCCGTCCTTGACGGGTAATCCATCTCCACGGATAACTCTTGGCGAATGTGCGGTTAACTGCGGGCGGAGCCGCCGGTTTGTGGCGGAATCATCCGGATACTGGAAGTCATGACCAACTTTACTCGTCGTCAAGTACTGCGTTCAGCAGGAGTCGCCGCCGTGGCCGGAACCATCGCCACGAGCACTCCCGCAGACGCGTTTTCCGCCTCCCAGGCCGGCCCCTTTAGCCACGGGATCGCCTCAGGAGATCCCATGCCGGGGAGCGTGCTGCTGTGGACCCGAGTCACGCCCACCCCGGAATCACTACCCGGCAGCGGTGCCGGCCCGGACGTGTCCGTCCGATGGGAAATTTCCGCCGATGCAGCCTTCAAGAAAGTGGTGGCCCGCGGTACCGCGGCCACGGGCCCGGCCCGGGACCACACCGTGAAGGTCGTGGCAGCAGGGTTGGCTCCCGCCACAAGCTATTGGTACCGGTTCACTCTCGGGAAGAAGATCTCCCCCGTGGGCCGCACCCGGACCGCACCGGCCGCCGGCGCCGCGGTGGCCCGGCTGAAATTCGGCGTGGTGTCCTGCGCGAACTGGCAGGCAGGATATTTCTCCTCCTACCGCCATCTGGCCGCACGGGGCGATCTCGACGCCGTCCTCCATCTCGGGGACTACCTCTACGAATACGCACCCGGCGACTACCAGGCCCGCGACGAGGTGGTCCGTCCGCACGATCCGGCCTTCGAGATGACCCAGCTGGGGCACTACCGCCGCCGTCATGCCCAGTACAAAACCGACCCCGACCTTCAGGCGCTGCACGCCGCGGCCCCGTTCATCGTGACCTGGGACGACCACGAATCGGCCAACGACGCCTGGAAGGGCGGCGCCGAAAACCACACCGAGGGCACCGAAGGCGCCTGGAGCGAGCGCTTCACGGCCGCACACCGGGCCTATTCTGAGTGGATGCCCGTACGCTACGAGCCGGGCGGCCAGCTCTACCGCCGCCTGGACTTCGGCTCCCTGGCCAGCCTGTCCATGCTGGACCTGCGTTCCTACCGTGACCAGCAGGCCGCCAACGGTGCGGATCCCGCCGTCAACAGCCCCGCCCGCACTATCACGGGCGCCGCCCAGATGGACTGGCTGCTGGGCAACCTCAAATCCACCGGCCCGCAATGGAAGCTCGTGGGCAACCCCGTTATGATCGCGCCCGTCCGCATTCCCTCGACCCTGAGCACCGCCGAACTGGCGGGCGTGCAAAAACTGATGGGCGGGACAACCATCAGCGGCGTGCCCTACAACGTGGACCAGTGGGACGGCTACGAGGTGGACCGCAACCGCGTGGTCCGCCATCTGCGCGATAACGCCATCAAGGACACCGTCTTCCTCACCGGCGACATCCACTCCGGCTGGGCCTGCGACATCCCCGCGGATCCGGCCACCTACCCGGCCACCGGCGATTCCGTGGCCGTGGAATTGGTCTGCACCTCTGTCACGAGCGACAACCTCGACGACATCCTGAACGTTCCGCCCCGGACCGGATCCGTCGTCGTGGAGAACGCCATCAAGGCGGCCAACCCGCACGTCAAGTACCTGGACTTTGACTCGCACGGCTACTCCGTCCTGGACGTGACGCCGGCCGGAGTCCGGATGGACTGGTACGTCCTCGCCGAACGCACCTCCGCCGGCTCCGGATCAACGCTGTCCACATCGTTCAACGTGCAAGCCAATACCGGCAAGGTCACGCCGACTCAAGGAGGACTCCAATGAGCCGATCACCGCAGCAGGACACACCCGCGGGCCACAGGCTTCCGACGCCGGGACGCCGGCAGTTTCTGCAAATCGCCGCTGCCGGCGGGGCCGCCGTCGTCCTTTCAGCGGCGCAGGGCACCGCCTGGGCTGCCCCCGCCGCTGGACGGACCCGAAGCTACGTGCTGGTGGTGGACGGCTGCCGGCCGGATGAGATCACCCCCGCGCTGACGCCGAGGCTGGCAGCACTTCGCGACGCAGGCACCAATTTCCCTGCGGCACGCTCGCTTCCGGTGATGGAGACCATTCCCAACCACGTCATGATGATGACGGGGGTGCGCCCGGACCGGTCGGGGGTGCCGGCCAACGCCATCTTCGACCGGACCGAGAACGTGCTCCGCGACCTCGACCGGCCCACGGACCTGCACTTCCCCACCCTCCTGGAGCGGCTGCAGGAGCGCGGGCTCACGACCGGATCGGTGCTCAGCAAGAAGTACCTCTACGGCATCTTCGGTGCCAGGGCAAGCTACCGGTGGGAACCCCAGCCTGTGCTCCCGGTGACCGGCCACGCGCCCGACGCCGCCACCATGGACGCGCTGCTGGCGATGGTGAGCGGCCCGGACCCGGATTTTGTGTTCACCAACCTGGGCGACATCGACCGCGTGGGCCACTCAGACGTCTCCGGAACCACGTTGCGGGCAGCGCGTGGGGCTGCCCTGGCGGCCACGGACATGCAGGTGGGCCGCTTCATCGACCACCTGAAGAACACCGGTAAGTGGGACTCCAGCGTGGTGATGGTGCTCGCCGACCATTCCATGGACTGGTCCATCCCCAGCAACCTCATCTCGATCAACCTCATCCTCCAGTCCCGTCCGGAGCTGCAGTCGAAGATCACGATTGCCCAGAACGGCGGCGCGGACCTGCTTTATTGGACCGGCCCCGAACGGGACCGCGCGGCCGGTCTGGCCGCCGTCGAACAGCTGGTCAGTGCGCATGAGGGCGTACTGTCGGTCAACAAGCCGGCAGACCTCCGGCTGGGCGACGAGGCGGGAGACCTGGTGGCCTACTGCCGCGCGGGCTGGCGATTCTCCGACCCGTACGTGGCGTCGAATCCCATCCCGGGCAACCACGGGCACCCCGCCACGGAGCCAATCCCGTTCTTCGTCTCCGGCGGCAGCCCGCTGGTGGTGAAGGGATCGGCGTCCTCCGAAGCAGCCCGGACCGCCGACGTCGCGCCGACCATCGGCAGGATTTACGGGCTAAAGCCCCCTGCCGGCGGCTACGACGGAACGGCCCGGAGGTCCGCTTTCACCAGGTAGCCCGGCTTGCCTCTGCGGCTCCCGACAGGACAACGCGGGGTCACTTCGCGCCCATTCCACACCCCTGGATGGGCGTAAAGTGACCCCGCGTTGGTGTTTGCCGTGGGGAAGCCGCGCGTCACCTGTCCTCACTTTGTTAGTAGGTCCGGACAAACTAATGAAGGAGGCGCGCGTGTCCGCCGGATGTCGCCCTTACGGCCGCGGAGGGGGCGCTCAGGCACTTGTGCAATGTTGTCAATATGTCAGTACAAACCTTTGACAGCACATGGGTTCTAGGGCAGGGTAGGGGATGTGGCCCGGCTCACGCCGGCTTCCTCAGCACCGAATTTCAGGCTGCAAAGGTACCGAGTTCACCCGGAAAGGTCCGCGATCACCGTGACCCACGAACTGCTCACGATCGGGCGCATCAGCGTTGATATCTACCCGAACGACATCGGGGTGGATCTGGAGGACGTCACGACCTTCGGGAAGTACCTGGGCGGGTCACCGTCCAACGTGGCCGTCGCCGCCGCCCGCCATGGCCGCCGCGCCGCTGTCATCACCCGCACCGGCGACGACGCCTTCGGCAACTACCTGCACCGCGAACTGCGCAAGTTCAACGTGGACGATTCCTTCGTCACCGCGGTTCCGGAATGGCCCACCGCCGTCACCTTCTGCGCGATCAAGCCGCCGGAGGACTTCCCGCTCTACTTCTACGGACGCTTCCCCACAGCCCCGGACCTGCAGATCAAAGCCGAGGACCTGGACCTGGACGCCATCAGGGACGCCGGCATCTTCTGGTCCACGCTCACGGGCCTCTGCCAGGAACCCAGCCGCGCCGCCCACCTCGCGGCGCACGAGGCGCGGCCCCGCACCGGGCTGAAGCCCGGCCAGTTCACCATCCTGGACCTCGACTACCGGCCGTTGTTCTGGGCCTCCGAAACCGATGCCCGGGAACAGGTCGCCGGGATCCTCCCGCACGTCACGGTGGCCATCGGCAATGACAAGGAATGCGCCGTCGCTGTTGGCGAGGGCACTCCGGACGAACAGGCGGACCGGCTGCTCGCGGCCGGCGTCGAGATCGCCGTCGTCAAGCTCGGCGCGGAAGGTGTCATGGCCAAGACCCGCACCGGGCGCGTCGTTTCCGCCCCGGTGCCGGTGGAAACCGTCAACGGCCTGGGCGCCGGTGACTCCTTCGGCGGGGCGTTCTGCCACGGGCTGCTCTCCGGCTGGCCGCTGGCCCAGGTCCTCGATTTCGCCAACGCCGCCGGCGCGCTCGTCGCCTCCCGGCTCTCCTGCGCCGACGCCATGCCGACGCCGGAGGAAGTCATCGGCCTGCTCGCCGAACGCGGCCGCCTCGTACCGGGCAACTTCGCCACCGAAGGAGCAACACTGTGAGCGTCCACCCCGCCGCCGCCACCCCCGCGGTGGACGATGACCCCCGCCGCTACGAACACCTGAGCATCATCCGGCTCGAGGACCCCGACGCGATCGCCCGCGCCGCGAAAGCCCGGCGCCGCCACCCGGGCGTCAAGGCCGGCAAACAGAACTTCATCGTCGCCGCCGACCATCCGGCCCGCGGCGCCCTCGCCGTCGGCAGCGACCCCGTGGCCATGGCCGACCGCCGGCAACTCCTGGACCGGCTCCGGATCGCCCTGGCCAACCCCGGCGTCGACGGCGTGCTGGCCTCCCCGGACATCATGGACGACCTGCTCCTGCTCGGCGCGCTGGAGGGCAAGATGCTCTTCGGCTCTATGAACCGCGGCGGGCTCACCGGCCTGGTCAACGAACTCGATGACCGCTTCACCGGCCACACGGCCGCCGCCCTCGAGGCGCTGGGCGCCGACGGCGGCAAGATGCTCACGCGCATCTGCCTTGGCGACCCGGGCACCGTCGCCACGCTGGAAGCCACCGCCAAAGCGATCGATGCCCTCGCCCAGCGCAAGCTCATCGCCATGGTGGAACCGTTCCTGTCCGTCCGCGAGAACGGCAGGGTCCGCAACGACCTTTCGACCAGCGCCGTCATCACATCCGTCGTGATCGCCGAAGGCCTGGGCTCCACCAGCGCCTACACCTGGCTGAAGCTCCCGGTTGTGGCCGAAATGGAACGCGTCATGGCGGCCACCACCATGCCCACCGTGCTCCTCGGCGGCGACCCGGACAGCAGCCAGGACGACGTCTTTGCCAGCTGGGAAGCAGCCCTCGCGCTGCCGGGCGTCCAGGGACTCACCGTCGGCCGGACCCTGCTTTACCCGCACGACGGCGACGTCGCCGGCGCCGTGGCAACCGCCGCCTCGCTGCTGCTGCACCGCACCGCAGCCACCGGCGCAGCAGCCACCCGCACCGCAGAAGTATCGGAGTAACGTCCCATGGGAACCAGAACTGCCTCAGGTACACGCAGAATGACGGTCGCGCAGGCGGTCGTCGAATACCTGTCCCAGCAGTACACCGTCGATTCGATCGGCGGCCGGGACTACCGTGAGCGGCTGATCCCGGGCACCTTCGGCATCTTCGGCCACGGCAATGTCGCCGGCGTCGGCCAGGCCCTCAAGCAGTACCAGCAGCTCGATCCCACGATCATGCCGTATTACCAGGGCCGGAACGAACAGGCCCAGGCGCACCAGGCCGTCGGCTACGCCCGGCACACCCGCCGCCGCCAGACCTTTGCGATCAGCACCTCGATCGGCCCCGGTTCCTCGAACCTGCTCACCGGCGCGGCCCTGGCCACCACCAACCGGCTGCCCGTGCTCCTGCTGCCGAGCGACACCTTCGCCACCCGCGCCGCGGACCCCGTCCTGCAGCAACTCGAACGCCCGGAGGCCTACGACATCACAGTCAACGACGCTTTCCGTCCGCTGTCGAAGTTCTTCGACTGCGTCTCCCGGCCCGAGCAGCTGTTCTCCGCATTCCACCACGGGCTCCGGGTGTTGACGGACCCGGCCGAGACCGGCGCCGTGACCATCTCGCTGCCCCAGGACGTCCAGGCCGAGGCCTTGGACGTGCCCGGGGAATTCCTCGCCGAACGCGAATGGCGGATCCGCCGCCCGGACGCCGACGACGAGGACATCCGCCGCGCCGCCGAGGCGATCCGCGCCGCGAGGTGCCCGCTGATCATCGCCGGCGGCGGCGTCCTCTACGCCTTCGCCAACGAGGAGCTCGCGAAGTTCGTCGAGCTGACCGGCATCCCGGTGGGCAACACCCAGGCCGGCGTCGGCGTCCTGCCCTGGGACCACCAGTTCTCCCTCGGCGCGATCGGCTCCACCGGCACGACGGCGGCCAACGCCATCGCCGCGGAGGCGGACCTGATCATCGGCATCGGCACCCGCTACGAGGACTTCACCACCGCGTCCCGGACCGCGTTCCAGAACCCGGGCGTGTTGTTCATCAACATCAACGTCGCCGCGATCGACGCCTACAAGCACGGCACCTCCCTGCCGATCGTCGCGGACGCCCGCAAGGCCCTCGTCAAACTGAACCAGGCCCTGGGCGGCTACCGGATCGGCGCCGACCTGGAACAGCGGATCGCGGCCGGGAAGGCCCGCTGGGACGCCACCGTGGACGAGGCCTTCGACACCCGGTCCACCCCGCTGCCGGCCCAGAGCGAGATCATCGGCGCCACGCACCGCGCCATGGACGCCCGGGACGTGGTCATCGGCGCCGCCGGGTCCCTGCCGGGCGACCTGCACAAGATGTGGCGCGTCCGGGACCCCTTCGGCTACCACGTCGAATACGCCTACTCCTGCATGGGCTACGAAATCCCCGGCGGCCTCGGCGTCAAGAGGGCGGCACTGGCCGAAGCGGCGAGGGGCGAGGCGCAGCGCGACGTCGTTGTGATGGTGGGGGACGGCTCCTACCTCATGATGCACACCGAGCTGGTCACCGCCGTCGCCGAACGGATCAAGCTGATCGTGGTCCTGATCCAGAACCACGGCTTCGCCTCGATCGGCTCGCTCTCCGCATCCCTGGGCTCGCAGCGATTCGGCACCCGGTACCGCGCCCTCGACGAGGAACACCACAGCTTCGACGACGGCGAGCGGCTCCCCGTGGACCTGGCCCTGAATGCCGAAAGCCTCGGCGTGAAGGTGGTCCGGATCGAACCGGGGGAGAAGGCCATCGCTGAGCTCGAACAGGCCGTCCGGGACGCCAAAGCGGCGCCCGAACGCGGCGGCCCGATCCTCATCCACGTGGAATCCAACCCGCTGCTGGACGCCCCCAGCTCCGGGTCCTGGTGGGATGTCCCGGTCTCCCAGATCTCCGAGCTCGACTCCACCAAACAGGCATACCAGACTTACACCGAGCACAAGAACCGCCAGCGCAAGCTGCTGGGCTGACTGACCCGGCCAACCGATGGGAAGGAACGCGCAATGACGGAGAACAAGCTGATCATCGGCACCGCGCCGGACTCCTGGGGCGTCTGGTTCGCGGATGACCCCCAGCAGACCCCGTGGGAACGCTTCCTCGACGAGGCCGCCGAATCCGGCTACAAGTGGATTGAGCTGGGCCCCTGCGGCTACCTCCCCACCGACCCCGCACGGCTCGCCGAGGAGCTCAAGGCCCGCGATCTGCAGATCTCAGCCGGCACCGTGTTCACCGCCTTCCACCGCGGCGTGGACCAGTGGGACGCCGCGTGGGAGCCGGCCCGCCGGGTCGCGGAACTCACCGCCGCACTGGGTGGGGAACACATCGTGGTCATCCCTGCGATGTGGCGCGACGACGTCACGGGCGAGGCTATGGAAAGCGGCGAACTCAGCGAAAAAGCCTGGGCCGATCTCTTCGCCGGGCACAACCGCCTCGGCAGGACCCTGCTGGAGGACTACGGCCTGAAGCAGCAGTTCCACTCCCACGCCGACTCCCACGTCGGCGCGCAGGAGGACATCGAGACCCTGCTCGCCGCCACGGACCCGAAGCATCTCAACCTGTGCCTGGACACCGGGCACGCCGAGTACTGCGGCGCGTCCAGCCTGGAGCTGATCAGGAACTACCCGGACCGGATTGGCTACCTGCACCTCAAGCAGATCAACCCGGACATCCTCGGGCGGGTCAACGAGGAGAACATGACCTGGGCCGCCGCCAACCTGGCCGGCGTGATGACCGAACCGCCGAACGGCCTGCCGGACCTGCGCGCCGTCATCGAGGCCGTCGAGGCGCTGAACCGGCCGATCTTTGGCATCGTGGAACAGGACATGTACCCCGTAGCCTTCGACGTCCCGATGCCGATCGCCCAACGCACCCGGAACTACCTGCTTTCCTGCGGCTCCCGCACCGCCGTCAACTAGCCGTCAACCAGCCGTCAACCAGGACTGAGGAGCAGACCATGGCCAGGACCCTCCGCGTAGCTGTCATCGGCGCCGGCCGTATGGGCGCAGACCACATCCAGCGGCTCAACACCCGCATCCACGGCGCGGAAGTTGCCGCCGTCGTCGACGTCGACCTCGCCCGTGCGCAGGCCGCCATCGAAGGTATCCCGGGCGCCGTCGCCCTGGCCGACGCCGACGAGGCCCTCAACAACGGCGGCGTCAACGCCGTGCTGATCGCCACCCCCGGCTTCCTGCACGAGGACATCCTGCTCAAGGCGATCGCCAAGGACATCCCGATCCTCTGCGAAAAGCCGCTCACCCCGGACGCCGCGTCCGCCTGGAAGATCGTCCAGGCCGAGGAACAGCTGGGCCACCAGCGCATCCAGGTCGGCTTCATGCGCCGCTTCGACGCCGAATACGCCGCCCTCGGCAAGATCATCCGCGACTCCGAACTCGGCGAGCTGCTGATGCTGCACCACCAGCACCGCAACCCGGCCACCCCGCCCGGCTTCACCAACGAGATGCTGATCAACGACTCCGTGGTCCACGAATTCGACGCGATCCGCTACTTCACCGGCGAGGAAATCATGTCCGTCCAGGTCCGCCTCGGCAAGGCCACCAGGAACGCCCCGGCCGGCCAGCACGACCCGCAGCACGTGCTGATCGAGACCGAATCCGGCGTCCTGGCCGACGTCGAAATCTACGTCAACGCCACGTTCGGCTACGAGGTGGCCACCCAGGCCTCCTTCGAGGACGGCATTGTCAGCATCGGCGGGGACCAGGGCCCGTACACCCGCAGCAACGGCCGCTGGGGCGGCACGGTCAGCCCCGGCTTCGAGGCGCGCTTCAGCGCCGCCTACGACGCCGAAATCCAGTCCTGGGTGGATGCTGCCCTGCGCGGTGAAATCGGCGGCCCGACCGCCTGGGACGGGTACGCCACCGCAGCCTGCTGCGAGGCCGGCGTCGAGGCGCAGAAGAACGGCGAAAAGGTCGCCGTGAAGCTGAACGCCAGGCCCAACCTCTACCGCCAGGAAGGCCGCAGCCCAGGGTCGTTGTGAGCCCGCAAACGGCCCTTGGCTGCGAGCCGCCGGGGCGTCCGGGCGGCGCTTTCTGCAGTGTCCAGCTAGACCGCGGCGTGCAGGCGTGGCAGTGCGTCGACCAGGAGCGCCAGCTCCGGCACCTCCTGCGCCTCGGCCAGCGTACGCTCCAGCGTGGCGTCATGGCTGGGCCGGGCCTTCTCCAGCAACTTGATGCCGCTGGGCGTAAGTTCGGTGTAGATCCCGCGGCGGTCATCGGCGCACAGGATCCGGGTCAGCAGGCCCCGGTCCTCCAGCCGGTTAACCAGGCGTGTGGTGGCGCTGGCGCTCAGCGCCGTGGCGCGGGCCAGCTGCTGCATCCGCATGTGCCAGCCGTCCTGGCGGCTCAGCGCATCCAGCACGGTGTACTCCACGACGGACAGCTGCGCTACAGCCTGCAGCGAGCGCTCCAGCTCCGCCTCGATCAGTCCGTGCAGGGCCGCCAGGGTCCGCCAGCCTTGCGCCCGGACCTCGACGGCGTCGTCTTTGATGCCCATCAGTTCTTCCCTTCAGATCAGCCCGCCCCGCCCCGGAAGACCCCGGAACGCAGACAGCCCACAAAGTAGTTGCTTGCGCGGTATAGTTGCTTGTGCAACAATCAATAACGCGTCTGCAACTAATAGCTTACGCTTCGCACTTCTTTCCGTACAGTTTTGAAGGAGCACCTCCATGCCTATTGGCCTGATAGCACTCGCCCTCGGCGGGTTCGGCATCGGACTCGCCGAGTTCGTCATTATGGGCCTGCTGCCCGAAGTGGCCGCCGGCTTCCGGGTGAGCGAGGCCACGGCGGGCTGGCTCATCTCCGGCTATGCGCTGGCCGTCGTCGTAGGCGCCCTGCTCCTGACGGCCGCCGTCACGCGCTTCGAGCGCAAGCCGGTCCTGGCCCTGCTGATGGTGCTGTTCACCGCCGGCAACCTGGTCTCGGCCATTGCGCCCGATTACGCATGGATGATGACCGGCCGCATCATCGCCGCCCTCGCGCACGGTGCGTTCTTCGGCATCGGAGCGGTGGTTGCCGCCAGCATGGTCGCCCCCGCCAAAAAGGCCGGCGCGATCGCCATCATGTTCACCGGGCTCACGGCGGCCAACGTCCTGGGCGTTCCCTTTGGCACGATGCTGGGCCAGGCCGCCGGCTGGCGGTCCACGTTCTGGGCGATCACAGGCATCGGCATCATTTCCCTCGTGGGCATTCTGACGCTGGTCCCGAAAACAGGTGCCGGTGATGTTGCCCCCGGCGGCCTGCGGGGGGAACTCCGGGCCTTCCGGTCCGGCCAGGTCTGGCTCTCCATCCTGGTCACCATCTTCGGCTACGGCGGCATGTTCGGCGCCTTCACCTACATCGCCTACACCCTCACCGAGGTCACCGGATTCTCCGCCTCCACCGTGCCGTGGCTGCTGATCCTCTTCGGCGTGGGCCTGTTCGTCGGCAACACCGTGGGCGGCAAGGCGGCGGACCGGAACGTGGACCGCACCCTGCTCGTGGCGCTCGCCGTCCTGGTGGTTGTCCTCGTGGTCTTCGCCCTCACTGCCGCCAGCCAGCCGATGACCATCGCCTCGATGGTGCTGCTGGGCGGCTTCGGCTTCGCCACGGTCCCCGGACTGCAGATGCGCGTCATGAAATACGCCACGGCCGCCCCCACCCTGGCATCCGGTGCCAACATCGGAGCCTTCAATGTGGGCAACGCGCTCGGCGCATGGGCGGGCGGCGTGACCATCACCGCAGGCCTCGGCTACACCTCGCCCGTCTGGGCCGGCGCCGGGATCACCCTCCTGGGTCTGGGTGTCATGGTGTTCGCGGCGGCCGCTGCGAAGCGGCACGGCGACGGCGGTACCGGTGGCGTCGGCGTCGCCACTGCCGACCCGCTTGACGCGGGCAGCGAACAGAAGCGTGGGGAACTCCAGCGGGCCTAGCGGTTTCGACGGGACTGTGGAGGTCACGACGACGGCGGCCCCGGCCGTCACATCCTGACATGCTAATGTCAGGACATTAAATTGACACGCACGGGCTGAGTCACGATGATCGAGGTAGGCAGTATTCCGGCTGCAAGGTATCAGCCCGGAGCTGGCATCAAAGGGGATTGGCGATGGCGAGATTTTCCTGGCGTAGGGCAACCCTGTTTGCGGCCGTTGTTCCCATGCTGGCACTCAGCGCGTGCTCCAGCACCGGCGGCAGGTCGGCAATCCCAGGCAATGCTGCTGGCGGCGGCCAGGTCGCCAGCACAGAGCGGATCAAAATTGCGTTGATCACCCACGCCCCGGCCGGTGACACCTTCTGGGACACCGTCCGCAGGGGTGCTGAGGAAGCGGCGGCGAAGGACAACGTGGAATTGCTCTACACGGGCGATCCGGAAGCCGGCCGGCAGGCCCAGTTGATCCAGCAGGCCGTTGACCAAAAAGTGGACGGTATCGCTGTCACTCTGGCGGCCCCGGACGCCCTGAAAGATTCCCTGAAGAAGGCCGCCGACGCGGGCATCCCCATCGTCAGTCTGAATGCCGGCGAATCGGTTGCCACCGCGCTGGGGGCATTCACCCACTTCGGTTCCACCGACGAGCTCGCCGGGCAGGCAGTGGGCGCCGAGCTGGCAGCGGAGGGTTACAGGCACCCCGTGTGCGTGATCCAGGCGCAGGGCCACCTGGGCCTGGAAGCCCGGTGTGCCGGTGTGAAGGCCAAGGTGCCCGGGGCCGAGATCCTGTACGTGAACGGTGCCGACATGACGGCTGTCGAGTCGACGGCGACCGCGAAGCTGCAGGCGTCCCAAGACACTGACGTCATCATCGGATTGGGTGCCCCCGTCACCCTTACCCTCCTGAAGTCCGTGCGGACCGCCGGAAGTTCGGCCAAGGTTGCCAGCTTCGACCTGAACAAGGAACTGGCGCAGAAAATCGTCGATGGCAGTGTCCTGTTCACGGTGGACCAGCAGCCGTGGCTGCAGGGTTACGGAGCCGTCGATGCGCTGTGGCAGAACAAGCGCGGCGGATTCAAAATCGGCGGCGGCCAGCCCGTCCTGACCGGTCCCGCGATCGTTGACAAGTCCAACGCTGCCGATGTCCTGACATTCGCCGAGCAGGGCATCCGCTAAGAGCCCGCGGGCCGGGCCGGCCAACCCCGGCCCGAAAGCAAGGAGAATCATCATGACCATCACCCGGGCCAAGGCAAAACCGGCGGCGCCCGATGAGCGCGTCGCCAGGCGCAGCCCGTTGCAGAAACTTCTCGGACGTCCCGAGGTCGGTGCACTGGTCGGCGCGGTGGTTCTTTTTGTCTTCTTCGCGCTGGTGTCCCCGACCTTCACCCAGCCCAACGCCCTGGCCACCATCCTGTACGGCAGTTCCACGATCGGGATCATGGCGGTGGGGGTGTCCCTGCTGATGATCGGCGGGGAGTTCGACCTGTCCACCGGTGTCGCCGTGATCAGCTCTGCGCTGACGGCGTCACTTTTCAGCTGGTACTTCAGCACGAACGTCTGGGTCGGTGTCGGCCTGGCCCTGCTGGTTTCGTTGGGCATCGGCTTCATCAACGGCTGGATCCTGATGAAGACCAAGCTGCCCAGCTTCATCGTCACCCTGGCGACCTTCCTGATGCTGACGGGCCTGAACCTGGGCCTGACCCGCCTGATCGGCGGCTCGGTATCCTCACCGTCCATCTCCGACATGGACGGCTTCGCTTCCGCCCGGGCGGTGTTTGCCTCCTCAGTGACCATCGGCGGAGTCGACGTCAAGATCACGGTGTTCATCTGGCTCGCGCTCGTCGCAGCGGCCACCTGGGTGCTGATGCGGACCCGGGCGGGGAACTGGATTTTCGCCGTCGGCGGCGACGCAGACGCGGCCCGGGCCGTGGGTGTGCCGGTCAGGGCCACGAAGATGGGCCTGTTTATGGGCGTGGGTTTCTGCGGCTGGATCCTGGGCATGCACAACCTCTTCGCCTTCGACACCGTGCAGTCCGGTGAAGGGGTGGGCAACGAGTTCCTCTACATCATCGCCGCGGTGATCGGCGGCTGCCTCCTGACCGGCGGTTACGGCTCGGCGATCGGCGGCGCGATCGGCGCGTTCATCTTCGGGATGGCCAACAAGGGCATCGTCTATGCGCAGTGGAACCCGGACTGGTTCAAGTTCTTCCTGGGCCTGATGCTGCTGCTGGCCACGATCGTCAACCTCACCGTCAAGCGCCGCGCGGAACTTACGTAGAGGGCTAAGAGAAATGAATACCAACGGGATCGGCCAGCAACCGCAGCTCCAGAACGGAAAAGAGCCCTACACGCACACGTCCGTCCCCCTGCTCTCCCTCGAGGGCGTCGGCAAGCACTACGGCAACATCATCGCCCTGTCCGATGTGACGATGACTGTGGACAACGGCTGCGTCACGTGCGTGCTGGGCGACAACGGCGCCGGTAAGTCCACGCTGATCAAGATCATCGCCGGCCTGCACCGGCACGACGCCGGGATGCTGAAGGTCATGGGCGTGGAACGGACGTTTACCTCTCCCCGGGACGCCTTGGACGCCGGCATAGCCACTGTCTACCAGGACCTGGCCGTGGTGCCCCTGATGCCAATCTGGCGGAACTTTTTCCTCGGCTCGGAACTGACGTCCGGCTTCGGCCCCTTCAAGAGCCTGGACGTCGAGAAGATGAAGAACATCACGCTCAAGGAACTCGCCGCGATGGGGATCGACCTCCGCGACGTGGAGCAGCCCATCGGTCAGCTCTCCGGCGGTGAGCGGCAGTGTGTCGCGATCGCCCGCGCCGTGTACTTCGGCGCGAAGGTCCTGATCCTGGACGAGCCCACCGCGGCCCTGGGCGTGAAGCAGTCCGGCGTGGTCCTGCGCTACATCCTGCAGGCCCGCGACCGCGGCCTGGGGGTCATTTTCATTACCCACAACCCGCACCACGCCTTCCCGGTCGGTGACCGGTTCCTGCTGCTCAAGCGCGGCAAATCGATCGGCTACTACGACAAGAAGGACATCACCCTCGACGAACTCACGGCCCAGATGGCCGGCGGCGCCGAACTCGCGGCAATCGCGCACGAACTCGAGCAGCTCGGCGGGCATGGCGACGTGGCCAGGGAAGTCCAGGGCGAAGGGCCCGATGTAGCCCGGGCCGGCGGCACGTCCCCCTAGCGGCAAGGCAGCAGGGGCCGCCCGTGTGGACACGGCACCGGCGCCGTGCGTTTCAGCCGAAGGGCAGCCGCGGGTCCAGCTCCTGGCCTTCCCAGGTCTGGCGGATCCAGCCGTGGTGCGGGTCGTCGCTGATGAGCCATTCGCGGACCGGGCCGGGGCCCGCCATCACGTTGAGGTAGTACAGGTCGTAGCCCGGTGCCGCCATGGCCGGGCCGTGCCAGCCGTAGGGCACCAGGACGACGTCGCCGGTCCGCACCTCCGCGGAGACATCGATGGGCCGGAAATCCGAGGCGTACACGCGCTGGTAGCCGATCGCGTCCTCGGCTCCCGGCCTGGCCGGAGCGCCGGGCGTCACCCGGGTCTCGAAGTAGTAGATCTCCTCGAGGCTGGTCTCGCCGTCCTTCTCCTCGTCGTGCTTGTGCGGGGGATAGGAGGACCAGTTGCCGGCCGGGGTCAGGACCTCGCAGACGATGAAACGGTCCGCTTCCAGCGCCGCGGGGGTCCCGAAATTGTGGACCTGGCGGGAGCAGTGGCCGGCCCCGCGCAGTTCGACCGGAGTCTCTGCGGCCGTGATCACGCGCGTCGGGTAGGACGCCTTGGCCGGGGCGGTGGCCACGGCGACGCGTCCGCCGTCGGCCGAACTGATGGTCACGGCCTTGCCGGTCCCCGAGTAGAGGACGTCGCTGGGACCGCTGAAAACACTGTCCCGGCCGGCCAGCCGGTACTCCTCGTCGTCGACGGACACCGTGAAGGACCCGTTGAGCGGGACCACGATGCGTTCCTCGTCCGCGGCGGGAAGTTCGACGGCGGCTGCGGCTCCCAGCGTGGCGACCTTCAACCCGGTGTGGGCCCAGCCCTCCACCGCCAGGGTGGAATCGGACGTACCCAGGGAAACGTCCCAGGCGCCTTGGGCGGCGGTGCCGAGCGGATAGACCCAGCTGGCCATGAGTTTCTGCCTTTCCGGCGTCGCGCCGAGTGAAAGCGCGGGTGGTGACGGGTGGGGCCTAGCGTTGGACGAGCGTCATGTCGAAGCTGTAGGAATCCGAACGGTAGACGTGGTGGCCGGTCTCCACCTGGCGCCCGGTGTCGTCCACGGCGGTGCGTTCCATGGTGACAAGGGCCGAGCCCGGGGTGGTTTCCAGCAGGGCCGCCTGGTAGTCGCTCGCGATCATGGCGCCGATCCGCTGTGAGGCGAGCCGGAAGTTCACGCCGCCGTTGCGGAGAATCGCGTAGAGGCCTTGTGAGCCCAGGAGCGCCTCGTCGATGGGGGTGATGTCGTCGCGGACCCAGTTTTCCATCAGCGCCAGCGGTTTTCCGCCGACCTTCCGGAGCCGGGTGAAGTGGTAAACCTTGGAGCCGGCGGGAATCTGGAGTGCTGTGCGGGTGGCGGCGTCGGCCTCATCGTGGGAGAAGCTCAGCACCTCCGTGGTGGGCTTGCTCCCGTTGTTGCTGAGGTCATCGAAGAGGCTGGAGAGTTCGAGGGGGCGCCGGACCTGGCTGGAGACCACCTGGGTGCCGACGCCGCGCTTGCGCACCAGCAGGCCCGAGCGGACCAGTTCATCCATGGCCTTGCGCATGGTGGGGCGGGAAAGGTTCAGCCGGGCGGCCAGGTCGATCTCATTGTCGAGGCGGCTGCCCGGAGGAAGGGCCCCGCCGTGGATGGCAGCCTCGATGCCCTGGACCACCTGGTGGTACAGCGGCACCGGGGAGGACCGGTCGATGGTGAGATTGAGTTGATGCGCCACTTTTTGACTAGCCACTGGTGAAGCGCCCCCTTGTGCCCCGGACCGGGCCCAGGCAGGGCCGCCGGTCACGTTCTCAGCATATGTTCGCTTGATAGGACATACTGCCTAAGTTCATGGTAGCAGGACAGCTCAGGGCCGGAGAGATCTGCGACACACCTCAACAAAGGCGAGGAACGGGGCCAGCCGCTCCCCGGCCGGGAGTTCCAGGGCCTCTGGGTGCCACTGCACGGACACCACCCAGCGCTCCGGGTCCTCCAGCGCCTCGACTGTCCCGTCCTCGGCCACGGCTGTCACCACCAACCCGTCGGCGACCCGGGCCACGGCCTGGTGGTGGCCGGAGGCAATCTTGACCGTGACAGGTTCAGAGCTGACGCCGTTGCCCTTGGCGCCGTCGCCGTCGCCGTCGCCGTTGCCGTTGCCGCGGAGCCCGCTCCCGCCGTACAGGCCGGCAACCTTGCTTCCACCCTGCACGGTGACCTCATGCCAGGCCCACGGTCCGGCCCCGTGCACAGGTTCGGTTTCCTGGTGCGCCACGGCCCCCGGATCCATGTCCTGGACCAGGGTTCCGCCATAGAGGACGTTGAGCAGCTGGTGCCCCCGGCAGATGCCAAACACGGGCAGCCCGGCGTCGATCGACCGCCGCGCAATGGCCAGATCGAGGTCGTCCTGGGCGGGGCTGACGTCATAGCAGGCCTCGCCGGGTTCCTCGCCGTAGATCCCGGGGTCCAGGTCGCCGCCGCCCGGAAGGACGACGCCGTCGAGCGCCTCCAGCGGCTCTTCCGGCGCAGCAAGCAGCACCGGCTCCCCGCCGCCGTCGCGCACCAGGCCCACGATGTAGTCGAAGAGTGCGTTGGCCTCCGCCACCCGCGGATCCGGGTCTGTGGAGCTGCTGAGCCGGACGGGAATGCCGATGCGGGGCCGGCTGCTGCGGGGGAGGGGCGGAGTCTGCATGGTTTATTCTGCAACACAACTTCCGGATCACAACGCAGGTCTAGGATTGACGGATGACCAACAGATATCTCGTGTCCCGCAGCCGCTTCATCGCCGCCACTCCGGAGGCCATCTTCGAGGTGCTCGCCACGCCCGCGCTGCACAGCGTGATCGACGGCTCCGACACCGTGAAGGGTGCCCAGCCGCGCGGCCCCGAACGGCTCGCCCTGGGTGCGAAGTTCGGCATGGAAATGAACATCAAGATGGACTACAAAATCCTCAACACGGTCTGCGAGTTCGAGGAGGGCCGGCGGATCGCGTGGCGGCACTTCGGCGGCCACGTCTGGCGCTACCTGCTGGAGCCCGCGGCCGACGCCGACGGCACCCCGGGCACCCTGGTCACCGAACAGTGGGACGCCCGGGAAGTGCGGGCCAGGATCCTCCTGCGCCTTGCCGGATACCTCCGCCGCCACCCGGCCAACATCGAGCAGACCCTCGCCAAGCTCGACGCCTACATGAAATCCGAGGCCGCATCCGGCACCGGGTCTGGTTCGGCCCCGGACCACCAGCACTAGGCGCGACCGTTGAGCGCTGCCCGCAGCCTGTACCCCAGCCCGCGCACGCTGGAGGTCGAAAGCCTGGACAGCTTCGACCGGCTGGTCGCGGCCGGGGCCAGGACCATGCAGGGCTGGCATGCCCAGTCGCTGGACCTGCGCGGGCGGACGGCGCAACTTGAGGGCATGCAGGCGCAGGGCGGGATTTTCCTCGGATGCACCTTCGACGGCGGTGTGGAGGAATCACTGCGCAGCCGCGGCGCCCTCATTTTCCCCAGGCTTGAGGCCATGCCGTTCAACCCGTACCGCGGGCGGCTGTACACCCCGCAGGAGCTCTACGAGGGAATCTCCGACTCGCGCTATGAGGGCACCCCGGACGCCAGGGTGTACCAGTGGAGCATCCGGCCGGGACAGCGCCACCGCCTGGACGCGACCCTGGCCGCGGCCCTGCACGACCATTCGATCGGCAACGCCCTCGAGGACCTGACGCGCTCGGAACTCTGCGCCGGCCGGACCATGGTGGGCGTGATGGGCGGGCATGCCGCACGCCGCGGATCCGCCGTTTTCGAGGAGGCCGCGCTGCTGGGGCGGCTGCTGGCCAGGGACGGCCGGGTGGTTGCCACGGGCGGCGGTCCCGGCGCCATGGAGGCCGCCAACCTCGGCGCCTACCTGAGTGGGGCCCCGGAACCGGAATTCCGGCGGGCCCTGACGGACCTTGCCGCGGTTCCCGGTTTCCTGCCCTCCGTGTCGGCGTGGGCGCGGTCCGCCGCCGCCGTCGTCGAACGCCATCCGGACGGGACGCCGTCCCTGGGGATTCCCACCTGGTTCTACGGGCACGAGCCGCCAAATTTCTTCGCCACCCACATTGCCAAGTACTTCACCAACGCCATCCGCGAGGCCATCCTGCTGGAGCTGTGCAATGGCGGCATAGTGTTCCTGCCCGGTTCCGCCGGCACGGTGCAGGAAATTTTTCAGGATGCCTGCGAGAACTACTACGGCGCCCCGGAGACCATCATGCCGATGGTGCTGGTGGGGCAGGAGCATTGGCTGCGGCGCTACCCGGCGTGGCCCCTGCTGCAGAGCCTCGCCGCCGGACGGCAGATGGAGAACCGGATCTTCCTGGTGGATACGGTGGAGGAGGCGCTCGCCGTCCTGGACCGGTAGGTGCTTAGAGGTCCTTGCGGCACTGCGCCGAGGCCAGCTCGTACAGGCCGTTCAGGTCCCCGGCGGCCAGGCCGTCCGGCGCGCCGATCTCGGGGTACATCAGCTGCTCCGGGTCCTCCACGTGCTCCAAACCCATGACATGGCCGAGCTCGTGCAGGATCACCGCGGTGGCGTACGCGGCCCCGTCCGTCCGGCTGAGGTCCTCGCCGATCTGCGGGGCATCGAGTTCCAGGCTGCCGGTGACGAAACTCTTGGGCCCGTCGCCGAAGCTGAAGTGGGTGCTGCCTCCGGTGCCGATCACCGGTCCCGCGAGCTGCGGGGCCTGCTCCGGGGTGGTCCACGCGATCAGCAGCGGTGCCCAGCGGTCCCCGTAGGCGTCCGGCTGGTACGGGACGCGGGATGGGGACGGCGCTTCGGTGCTCGGCCCGTCGTCGACGAACTGGATCCCGGTGACGCGGGATATCGTCCCAATCGCATCCTCGACCAGGCGCTCGGCGCCCTCCGGAGCGAGTGCCGCGTTCACCACATAGTGCAGCGGCCGGCAGGGCGAATAGCCCACCGGAGTGCCGTCGTCGTTCAGGGCCAGGAACCGGTAGGAGCTGCTGGCAGCGGCCGGCTTCTGCGGGCGCCCGAGCGGCTCGTCCCGCTCCTCGACTCCGGGCGGGGGAGTATCCGTGTGTACGGCCTCAACGGCCTCCGGCTGGGCAGGCTGACCAGCCGCAGCCTGGCCCGGTCCCGGTCCGGGTCCGCGGTTGACGCCGGACAGTCCGGCGAACCGCGGATCCCCAAGGATGAAGCCGGCGGCCAGCAACGCGGCACCGGCAATCAGGGTGGCGGCGGCAAGGCCGCGGATGATCCGCAAGATGGTGCGGGAGCGGCTGCGCCGCGGTGTCCGGTCCCGGGAGCCAGGACCATCCACTAGGCGACCACGGCGCCGAAGGCCAGGCCCAGCAGATACGTCACGCCCGCCGCGCCCATGCCGATGGCCAGCTGGCGGAGGCCGCGGGACGTCGGGGAGGTGCCGGAGAGGAGCCCGACGACGCCGCCGGTGAACAGCAGCGCCAGCCCCACCAGGACCGCGGAGACCACGAGGGCAGGGATGCCGGTCATTCCCAGCACGAAGGGCAGGATCGGCACAATCGCGCCGGACGCGAAGAAGCAGAAGCTCGACGCCGCCGCGCCCCAGGCGGTCCCGACGGCTTCGTGCTCGTCACGGCCTTCCGGCTGTTCCGGCTGCAGCGACAGGCTGGGATCGCAGTCGCAGTCGCGCAGTCCCATCCGCTCCGCGACGCGGTGTTCGGCGGCTTCCCGCGACATGCCGCGGGCCAGGTAGACCAGCAGCAGTTCGTTGTGTTCGATGTCCAGCGACGGCGCGGCTGCCAGGGTGATCTGGGTGGGGCGGGTCGCCGCGAGGAGTTCGCGCTGGGAGCGCACGGAAATGAATTCGCCCGCTCCCATGGACAGCGCCCCGGCCAGGAGCCCGGCGACACCACTGAGCAGGACCACGGAACTGCCCACGCCGGAGGCGGCCATGCCCATCACGAGGGAAAGGTTGCTGACCAGCCCGTCGTTGGCGCCGAAGACGGCCGCGCGGAAAGTGCCCGCCAGCCGGTTGCGGCCCCGGGTGGCGAGCCCGCGAACGACTTCCTCGTGGATCTGTTCGTCGGCGACCATGGCGGGGGTGGCGGTGGGGTCTGTGGCGTACGGCGATCGGCTCTCGGCCCGCTGGGCGAGGGCCAGGACGAACACCGAGCCGAAGTGGCGGGCCAGGAATCCCAGGAACTGGCTGCGGAGCGAGGCGGGGCGGGTGCGGCCGGCGTGGTCGCCGAGCAGTTGGAGCCAGTGCGCCTCGTGGCGTCCTTCGGCTTCGGCCAGAGCGAGCAGGATCTCGCGCTCTTCGCCGCGGCGGTTCTGGGCCAGGTCGCGGTAGACGGATGCTTCGGCCCGTTCGTCGGCGAGGTACTGCCGCCACCGTTTGATGTCCCCGGAGCTGGGTGTCGTGGCGGGCGCCGGGTGGCGGGGTGCGGGCCGGTGGGGTTCGTGGCTGAACGGGTCAGATGGTGCGTGCTGGGACACGGAAGCTCCTGGGCTTGAAGGGCATGGTTCGGCCCCATTGCGTATCCAGCGTACCCCGTCTTTCCGCGGTTTTTCGGCTGGCGATCCTCAGGAAAGACTTTAGGCAAACCGTAAAAAATGCCTGCGCCGCGGGGCCGGACACAGCTGCCGGAGCCTCGCCCGGGGGGAGCCCTTGACCGCCCGGGTTCGTGGTGTTCGAATGAAAGCCAGGGCGGCCCCCGGGCCTCTGCCGTCACCCCAGTCACACGGAGGTTGCATCATGGAGAACATCGGCTCACGCCCCATCCAGCCGGCCCGGGATTCCCTCGAGTCCGATCCCGCGTACGACTTCGCCGAGGACGCGCCCGTGAGCGATGGCGAGGAGACCGAGGAAGAGGAGCTTCTCGAAGAAGCCGATCGGCTCGTTCCCCTGGACGAGGAGGACTTCCTGGGTGACGAGACGCCCGTGGTGCCGCTCGACGGAGAAGAATCCCTTGAGCCCGAGGAAAATTTGTGAGATTCCCAGCGGCCTAGACGTTCGGCGGTCTCAACGCTCGACGACCTGAACGTGCGGCGGCGGCGCCCCTTCAAAGGGGAGCGCCGCCGTCGACCGTTAACTCGCTGGGCACGCCCAGGGTGAAGACGACGCCACCTGGCGGGAATTAACCAACAGGGCACACCAGCTGTCAAACAGCGTGCTGTGATCCGGGTAACAGTCGCGACGCATTGCGCGGCGCGGGTGGATCCGGCATCCGGGGGATGCCGTCCCGCTAGTATTGCTCCAATGATGGGGCCAAGCGGCCAGCCGTGAAAGGTTCCTAAATGAAGGCTCTACCAGTTGAACCGAGCAACGTCCCCGTTGCCATCGGTTCCCGGATCCGTGCCGCCCGGCAGTCGCAGCGGCTCACCATCGAGCAGGTTGCGGACGCCACCGGGCTGACCAAGGGCTTCCTTAGCCGGGTCGAGCGGGACCTTACCTCACCCTCGGTCGCATCCCTGGTGACGCTGTGCCAGGTGCTCTCCATCTCGATCGGCGATCTCTTTGCCGCCCCGGAAACGCACCTCACCAAGAAGAACGAAGGCCCGCGGATCTCACTGGGCGGCGAAGGGATCGTGGAGCGGCTGCTGACCGCACGCTCAGAGCGTCGCGTCCAGATTATCCAGGCCGTGATCGGGCCCCGCGGCCGCGGCGAATCGGAACTCTATGCCGTGGACTGCGACGTCGACGTGCTGCACGTGGTCAGGGGCAGCATCCGGCTGATCCTCACCAACGAGGAATTCGAACTCCACACCGGGGACACCGTGACGTTCCCGGGCCGTGAGCCGCACACCTGGGTCAACCCGACGGATGAAGCCGTCGAGGTCCTCTGGGTGCTGGTCCCTGCCGCGAGCCGCTAGGTCAATGGCCCGGTAGGGCGTGCGGCCTGCGCTCCTGCCCGGTTACTCGCTCCCGGGCTGCCCGCTGGAGACGGCAGACCCCGGAAATCCGCGGACGCCCGGGGGAGCGTGCCAAAGTAACTGGGCGGGAGCGTCAGGGCACGGGCCGCAGGCGCTGGCCCAGCACCGCCCGGATCTCGGCCAGGACGCGCTGGGGTTCGAACCAGATGTGCTCGGGCATGTACCGGAGCACGTCAAAACCCCTCAGTGTCGAGGCGTTGTTCCGGCCCAGGTCCCGGCTCAGGGCCTCGCGGCTGGAGTGGAATGCGAAACCATCCACTTCCACGATCAGGAATCCTTCGATCAGGAAGTCGACGCGTCCGATGCCGGGCAGGAAGACCTGGGCGTCGTAGCCAATTCCGTTGGTGGCGAAGAGGTACTGGGCGTCGACCTCCACGATGGACTCGGCCCGCAGGTCCAGTTGGTGCAGCGCTTTGCGGACTGGCCCGGACCGGTCGGACGTGAGTTGGGCCTTCAACAGTTCCAGCGGGACGCCATGCAGGCGCATCGCCGATGTCGCGAGGGCCGTTGATGCCGGTGGTGCAAGGCAGGACATGGCATGCAGCACCACGTCCTCGACAGCGGCCAGGGGCAATATCGGATGCGAGTCAAACCGCACCGTCCGGTGCCGAACGAAGCCCCCGCCGTGCCCGTGGTTGCAGGCCAGATGGTGCTGCGCCGGCGGCTTCCGGAGCCAGAGTCCGTAGTGTCCGGCAGCGCTGGCACACGTGACGCGGGCGTTGTGCCGCAGCGCAGCCTCGAACTCCGGGCGGCATTCCGGAAGGGCCAGCACACCCCGCCGCGGGTGGCGGACAACAGTGGCCAGCCGGGCAATATCCGTCCGGGAAAAGCCGGCCGCCAACAGTTGCCCGGTCCGGGCGACGCCGCCCAGTTGGGCCAGGTAGTCCAAGGGGTCCATCAAGCCAGTACAGGGCGAAGCCGGTACCCGCGAAACCAGGCAACCGGGCTATCTGGACAACGGGGTTGAGCGCGGCCTGCGTTCCTGCCCGGTTACTCGCCGCGGCACCGGGCCGGGCCCGCCGTGGAGCGCCGGATTTTCGCGGTTCTGCGCAGCGACGGCAGGTTGCGAGGGGAAGTAACTGGGCTGGAACGTCGGGACCTGCCCGCGCCAACGCATCTGGGTAAACATTTGATGCACAAGAGGCAACTCCGAGTGTATGATGACTGTCACACCTGTCGGTCAAATCCTCGAAGGAGAGGCTTTCTTTTGGAAGAGCTGCGCATCGAGGCCAATGGCAACCTTGGCCCCATCGATTCATCCCGCATTCCGCGCTACGCGGGAGCCGCCACCTATGCGCGCCTGCCGCGGCTGGACCAGGTCGCCAAAGCGGACGTCACCGTTGTCGGCGTTCCCTTTGACTCAGGCGTCTCGTACCGGCCCGGTGCCCGCTTCGGGTCCAACCACATCCGCGAGGCCAGCCGGCTGCTGCGTCCGTACAACCCGGCCTGGGATGTCAGCCCCTTCGAGAACATCCAGGTGGCCGACGCGGGCGACATGGCCGTCAACCCCTTCAACATCCATGAAGCGATCGAGACCATCCAGCAGAACGCGCTGGACCTGACCGCCTCCGGCAGCAAGCTGCTGACCCTCGGCGGGGACCACACCATCGCGCTGCCGCTGCTCCGCGCCGCCGCCGAACGCGCCGGCCAGCCCATCGCCATGCTGCACTTCGATGCGCACCTGGACACCTGGGACACCTACTTCGGCGCCGAATACACCCACGGCACCCCGTTCCGCCGCGCCGTCGAGGAAGGCATTCTGGATACCGAGGCCATCAGCCACATCGGCACCCGCGGTCCGCTCTACGGCAAGAAGGACCTCGATGACGACCACCGCTTCGGTTTCGGCATCGTCACCTCCGCCGACGTCTACTACCAGGGCGTCCTGGAAACCGTCGCCAAGGTCCGCGACCGGATCGGCAACCGTCCGCTCTACATCTCCGTGGACATCGACGTGCTGGATCCCGCGCACGCCCCCGGCACCGGCACCCCGGAAGCCGGCGGCATCACCAGCCGTGAACTGCTGGAAATCATCCGCGGCTTCCGCGGCATGAACCTGGTCGGGGCCGACGTCGTCGAGGTCGCCCCCGCGTACGACCACGCCGATATCACCGGTGTCGCCGCCAGCCACGTGGCCTACGAACTCGTCACCCTGATGGCGGACCGCGCGATGGAAGGCGACCGCTTCGGCGCCGCCACCGGCTACGCCGCCCAGGCCCTGGGCCAGGAATCCCGCCGGCCGGCCGGTTTCTCGACTCCGGCGTCCCGGCCCACCGAGAGCGGAGTCTCCCAGTGACCGGCGTGCGCAACGGCGGCGACCTGGTCGTCGAGACCCTCGAAGCGCTCGGCGCCAAAACCGTCTTCGGCATCCCGGGCCAGCACGCCCTGGGTCTCTTCGACGCGATGGGCCGCGGGAACCTGCACTTCGTCTCCTCCCGGGTGGAGAACAACTCGGCCTTCGCCGCGGACGGCTACTCCCGGGCCACCGGCGAGGTCGGTGTCCTCTTCCTCTCCACCGGACCGGGCGCGCTGACGTCCCTGGCCGGGCTGCAGGAGGCCTACGCCACTGGTGTCCCCATGGTGGTGATCGCGAGCCAGATCCCGCTCGAGGGCCTGGGCGCGCGCCGCAAGGGCATGCTGCACCAGCTCGATGACCAGAAGGCCTCGGCCGCGAATGTCACCAAAAGCCAGCGCCTGATCCAGCACGCTTCCGGCATTCCCTCCGCCATCCAGGACGCGTGGACCGAGGCGATCTCCTCGCCGCAGGGCCCTGTATGGCTGGAAATCCCGCAGAACGTGCTGCTGGATCCCATCATGGTGCCGCCGGTGGAGGACGCCCTCGCCGAAGCCGCCGACAATCCGCCGCGCGTCGAACTGGTCCGTGAAGCCGTGAAATGGCTCGCGGCGGCGGAACGTCCCGCCATCATCGCCGGCGGCGGCACCCGCCGCGGCCGGGCCGAGAAATCGCTGCTCTCCATCGCGGAGAAGCTGCGGGCGCCCGTCATCTGCACCCCCGGCGGCAATGGCGCGTTCCCATGGAACCATGAGCTCTCGCTGCAGTCCTGGATCGAGGACCAGCACATGACGGAGCTCCTCGAGGACGCCGACGTGCTGATCGTCATCGGCTCCTCGCTGGGCGAGGTCACGTCCAACTACTTCACCTTTGAACCGCGCGGCAGGATCATCCAGATCGACGCCGAACCGCGCGTCCTCGAATCCAACCGCCCCGGCCTGGGGATCCGGGCCGACGCCGGCCAGGCGCTCGCCGCCCTCGACACGGCCCTTGACGCCGCCCTGACGGAACCGCACGGAGAGCGCTCGGACTGGCACGGCACCCTGCCCGAGACCCTGGTCAAGGAAACGCTGGCCAAGGTCAAGGCCCGGCTGGAATCCCAGGATCTGGGCAAGGAACTGAAGTTCATGGCGGACATCCGGGAGGCCGTTCCCGCCACCATGCAGTCGTTCTGGGACATGACCATCTCAGCGTACTGGGCCTGGAGCTGCTGGGACGCCCGCGAGGGCCAGTTCCACTCCGCCCAGGGTGCCGGCGGACTCGGCTTCGGCTTCCCCGCGGCGATCGGCGGCGCCGTCGGCCTGGAAACGACCGGCAAGCCGGGCGGCTCGGCCCGGGTGCTCGCCGTCTCCGGCGACGGCTCGGCGATGTACTCCATCTCCGAACTGGCCACGGCCAAGCAGCACAACGTACCGGTCACGTGGCTGATTGTCGACGACGGCGGCTACGGCATCCTGCGCGAATACATGGTCGGCGCCTTCGGCAAGGCCACGGCCACGGAACTCGCCCGTCCTGATTTCGTCAAGCTCGCCGAGGCCTTCGGTGTGCCGGCCGTCCGGGTCGCCCCCGAAGGCATCGGGGACGCACTCAAGGCGGGGTTCGCCGCGGACGGCCCGAACGTCGTCGTGGTCGAAACCCTGCTCAAGATGTTCGCCCCCACCCATCTGGAGGCCTAGGCCCCACGCTCTACGCCCCTGCGCGGACAGGGAAGCGCGGACCGGCAGCACAGCTGACGGTCCGCGCTTGGCGTTTAAGCCAGACGACCCGCCGGGAAGGGTTAGTTTCCCAAAGTAACTAAATTGCTGATATATTGTTGCCTTAGGCAATCAAAGGGAGCAGTCATGGCAGTTGCGCCGGACACCGCAGCCAAACTCGTCCATCAAATCTTCGATCTGCAGCGCGCCGTTCGGTGCGTCGCCGCGGTCAAGCTCCGCGGGGACGACACCGGTGTGGCGCTCCACGGCGTACTGCGCTTCGTGGGGGAGGGGGAATCCCGCGCCACCGCACTCGCGGAGCGGCTCGGGGTCAGCGCTCCCGTTCTCAGCCGCCATATTGCCGAGCTGGAGGAACAGGGCTACGTGGTCCGGCGGCCCGACCCGCTGGACGGACGGGCCCAGCTGATCGCGCTCTCCGCTTCGGGCGCCGCGAAGCTCCGCTCTATCGAGGACCAGCGCGCCGCCACACTCCTTGGCTTCCTGCAGGACTGGAGCGAACAGGACGTCGAAGAGACAACGAAAACCCTGCAGAAACTTGCTGAGTCCCTCAGGACCTCAGCCCGGGCAACGACGGCCGGATCCATCACTACGACCGACATCGTTTAAGGAGCGCCCATGGCAGCAACCGCAGAAACGCCCCCCGCCCCGCCGGCGGTGATGACCCACCGCCAGATCATGGAGGCCCTGACCGGCCTGCTGGCCGCGTTGTTCACCGCCATTATCAGCAGCACGATCGTCGCGAACGCCCTGCCCACGATCATGTCCGATCTCAACGGAACCCAGACCGACTTCGCCTGGGTCATCACGGCTGCCCTGCTGGCGAACGCCGCAACCACCCCCATCTGGGGCAAGCTCGCGGACCTCTTCGACAAAAAGATGCTGGTCCAGCTCAGCATCGTGATCTTCGTGGCCGGATCCGTCATGGCGGGCCTGTCCGAGACGATCCCGCTGCTGCTGACCGCCCGCGTCATCCAGGGTGTCGCCATGGGCGGGCTCACCGCGCTGGCCATGGCCATCATCGGCTCCATCATCCCGCCCCGCGACCGCGGCAAGTACTCCGGCTACATGGGAGCCGTGATGGCCGTGGGCACCGCCGGCGGCCCGCTGCTCGGCGGGTTCATCGTGGACAGCCCGCTCGGCTGGCGCTGGACCTTCTTCGTCTGCGTTCCGCTGGCCATTGTTGCGCTGGTCCTGCTGCAGGTCACCCTGAAGCTGCCGCACGTCCGCCGCGCTGCCAAAATCGACTGGCTCGGCTCCATCCTGCTGACCTCCGGCGTCAGCCTGCTGCTGATCTGGGTGTCCTTCGCCGGCAACCCGGACTACTTCGACTGGTGGTCCTGGCAGACGGTGGCCATGGTCGGCGGCGGCATTGCCCTGCTGGCCCTGCTGGTGCTGGTCGAATCCAAGGTGCCGCAGCCCATCATTCCGCTGAAGATCATTTCGCAGCGCACCACCGCCCTCGCCATTCTTGCCTCGGTCGCCGTCGGCATCGGGATGTTCGGTTCCTCGACGTTCCTGGGCCAATACTTCCAAGTCGCCCGCGGCGCATCACCCACCGAAGCGGGGCTCCTGTCCCTGCCGATGATTGCCGGTAACCTGATCGGCTCCGTGGTCTCCGGGCAGCTGATCAGCCGGACCGGCAAATGGAAGCGGTACCTGATGGCGGGCTCAGTCCTGCTGGTCGGCGGCCTTGGCCTGACCGGAACCATCGATCACACCACCGAGCTCTGGCTGACCGGCCTCTACACCGCGATCATCGGCCTCGGACTGGGCCTGCTGATGCAGAACCTCGTCCTGGCAGTACAGAACACCGTGCGGGCCAGCGACATCGGAACCGCCAGCGCCTCGGTGGCCTTCTTCCGCTCGGTCGGCGGCGCCATCGGTGTCTCCGTGCTGGGAGCCATCATGGCCAACCGGGTCAAGGAACTCGCCACCGAGGGCCTTGCCGCCGCGGGGATTCCCACCAGTGGCGGAGCCGGCACCAGCATGGACCTCAAGACCATGCCGGAGCCCGTCCGCGAGATCATGCGGGCCGCCTACGGTGACGCCACAGCCCAGATCTTTCTGGTCTCCGCGATCGTCGGCCTGGTCGCCCTGGTTGCGATCCTCTTCATCAAGGAAGAGCCGCTGCGGCGCACCGTGGACATCGTCACCCCCTCCGCCAAGGGCGAGGACGACGGCGACGACGGCGGCCCGGTGGCCGTGTCCGGCCCGGTGGCCGGGTCCGGAATCGTCGACCTCGACCGGGATTTCGTCGAGGTGCTCAGCCAGCAGCGCGAAAGCGAGCGCCGGGCGCGGTAAGCCCGAAAGCCTGCAGGCGGCCGGTGCCGCTGCCGCCCTGAAGTGCAGGTGGCAGCGGCGCGGGCAGCGCACAGATCCCGCAAGGTACGCCGTACGGATGATTTTCAGCATCCGATGTTCCACGCGGGCCGGTCGTTTCGTAGAGTTGGATGGCTAGGGCTGTCGGCCCCCTCTGCTAGTCATGGGGGCATCCGGTTGATGTTCCCCCGCCCGACTCTTCTCCAGCCTCATTTACTCGGAATTTCCTAAGGACTCGTGGGCATGCTTGTCACTCTTATACGGCGCTATTCCAAGCCGTATCTGCCATATATTTGGGCAGTCATTTTCTTCCAGCTCGCCTCCACCATCGCGGCGCTGTACCTGCCCAGCCTGAACGCCCAGATCATTGACGAGGGCGTCTCCCGCGGCGATACGGACTACATCTGGCGGACCGGCGGCGTGATGCTCGTCGTCGCCCTGATCCAGGTCGCCACCGCAATCGCCGGCGTCTATTTCGGGTCCAAGGCCGCCATGGCGTTCGGCCGCGACCTGCGCCGCGGGGTCTTCCGCCAGGTCACGGGCTTCTCCGCCACGGACGTCAACGTCTTCGGCGCCCCCACGCTGATCACCCGCGGCACCAACGATGTCCAGCAGGTGCAGATGCTCATGTTGATGGGGCTGAACTTCATGGTGGCCACGCCCATCATGTGCATCGGCGGGATCTTCATGGCCCTCCGCGAGGACCTCAGCCTGTCCTGGCTGGTCTGGGTTTCCGTTCCGGTGCTCCTGGTGGTGGTGGGCTACCTGGTGGTCCGCCTGATGCCGCTCTTCCGGTCCATGCAGAAGAAAATCGACCGGCTCAACGGCATCCTCCGCGAGCAGATTATCGGCATCCGCGTGGTCCGGGCGTTCGTCCGCGAACCCCACGAAGCCGAGCGCTTCGGGGCCGCGAACAAGGAACTCACCGACGTCTCACTGAAAATCGGCGCCCTTTTTGTCCTCATGTTCCCCGCCATCGGCATGATCCTGCACGTCTCCACCGCCGCCGTGCTGTGGTTCGGCGGCCAGCGGGTCGAAGCCGGCGAGATGCAGGTCGGCGCCCTCACAGCCTTCCTTCAGTACCTGCTGCAGATCCTGATGGCCGTCATGATGGGCACCTTCATGGCCATGATGATTCCGCGCGCCTCGGTCTGCGCGGACCGCATCGGCGAGGTGCTCGACGTCGAACCCTCCATCCGCGAGACGCTGACCCCGGTGGTGCCGGTTGAAAAAGCCGGCCGCGTCGAGTTCCGGAACGTATCCTTCGCCTACCCCGGCGCGGAAGCGCCCGTCCTGAGCGACATCAGCTTCACCGCCGAGCCCGGTCAGACCGTGGCCATCATCGGCTCCACCGGCGCGGGCAAGACCAGCCTGCTGGCCCTGTTGCCCCGCCTGTACGACGCCGCTTCGGGGGAGGTGCTGCTCGACGGCGTCCCCGTCACCGCGCTGGACCGCTCGGAGATCACGCAGCGCGTGGCCATGGTTCCGCAGCGGCCCTACCTCTTCTCGGGAACCATCGAGCACAACCTGCGCTTCGGAAAGCCGGAGGCCACCGATGAACAGCTCTGGGACGCGCTGACCGTGGCCCAGGCGGCGGAATTTGTGCGCGAGAAGAAGAACGGGCTCGGCTCACGGATCTCCCAGGGCGGCACCAACGTCTCGGGCGGCCAGCGCCAGCGCCTCTGCATCGCCCGGGCCCTCGTCACGGAGCCCAAGGTGTTCCTCTTTGACGACTCATTCTCCGCCCTCGACGTCGCCACTGATGCACGGCTTCGCCGCGCCCTCAAAGCGAAAACCGCCGACGCCACGGTCATCATTGTCGGGCAGCGCGTCTCCACCATCGCCGACGCCGACCAGATCCTGGTGCTCGACAACGGGCGGATCGTGGACCGGGGCACGCACGAGGAACTGATGCAGAGCTCCAGTACCTATCAGGAAATTGTCGAATCCCAGCTGACCGCGGAGGCCGTGGCATGAGCACCAACGAGAAGACCCAGCTCCCGCCCTCCGGCACCGGGCCCGCCAGCGAATCCTCCGCCACCGAGCCGGACGACGATTTCTACGAGGAGGAATACACGCCCGGCGAAGCCGACGGCGGCATGTTCGGTGACCTGCCCGCCAAAAAAGCCCAGCACTTCTGGCCCTCCGCGACGCGGCTGATGGGCCTGCTGAAACCCGAACGGGCCGGCATCATCGCCGTCCTCGCAATGGTGACGGTCGCCGTCGTCCTCAACGTGGTGGCCCCCCGGATCCTCGGGCAGGCGATGGACATAATCTTTAGCGGCGTCGTGGGCAAGCAGCTGCCGGCCGGCGGCACCAAGGAGGAGTTCGTCGAGGGCCTGCGCGCCCAGGGCCAGGACAACTTCGCGGACATGCTCTCCAAGATGGACGTCACCCCCGGCGCCGGCATCGACTTCCAGCAGCTCGCCTTCCTGATCAGCGTGGTGCTGGTGATGTACTTCGTCGCCAACATCTTCCTCTGGCTGCAGGGCTACGTCCTGAACATCCTGGTCATGCGGGTGGTCCGCCAACTGCGCGACGACACCGAGAAGAAACTGAACCGGCTCCCGCTGAACTACTTCGACACCCGCCAGCGCGGCGACATCCTCTCCCGGGTCACGAACGACGTGGATAACGTCCAGCAGGCGCTGCAGCAGGCCTTCGCGCAGCTCGTGAACTCGGCGCTGACGGTGATCGGCATCGTGATCATGATGTTCATCGTGTCCTGGCAGCTGGCCCTCATAGCCCTCGTTGCGCTGCCGCTCTCGGCTGCGGCCGCCGGCATCATCGGCTCCCGCAGCCAGAAGCTCTTCGCCGCCCAGTGGAAGAACACCGGCGAGCTCAACGGCCAGATCGAGGAATCCTTCTCAGGCCACGACCTCGTGCGGGTCTTCGGCCGCGACGCCGACATGCTGGAGCGCTTCGACGAACGGAACGAGGCCCTCTACAAGGCCAGCTTCGGGGCACAGTTCGTGTCCGGCATGATCATGCCGGTCATGCAGTTCGTGTCCTACCTCAGCTACGTGGGCATCGCCGTCGTCGGCGGGCTGCGGGTGGCCTCCGGCGGGATGAGCCTGGGCGACGCCACGGCGTTCATCCAGTATTCGCGCGAGTTCACCCAGCCGCTGGGCCAGATGGCGGGCATGGCGAACATGCTGCAGTCCGGCGTCGCCTCCGCGGAGCGGGTCTTTGAATTCCTCGACGCCGAGGAACAGGACACCGAAACCGCCACGGAGCAGTTGCCGGCCAAGACCGACGGCCACGTCGAGTTCCGGAATGTCACGTTCAGCTACACCCCGGACAAGCCGCTGATCGAAGACCTGTCCTTCGCCGCGGAGCCCGGGCACACCGTCGCGATCGTCGGCCCCACCGGTGCAGGCAAGACCACCCTGGTGAACCTCGTGATGCGCTTTTACGAGCTCCAGAGCGGCAGCATCACCCTCGACGGCGTCGACATCACCCACCTGAGCCGAGCCGAGCTGCGGTCCAAGGTGGGGATGGTGCTCCAGGACGCCTGGCTCTTCGGCGGGACCATCTACGACAACATCCGCTACGGCAAGCTGGACGCCACCGAAGACCAGGTGATGGAGGCGGCGAAGGCCACCTTCGTGGACCGCTTCGTCCGCGCCCTCCCGGACGGCTACAACACCATCATCGACGAGGAAGGCAACAACGTCAGCGCCGGCGAGAAGCAGCTGATCACCATCGCCCGGGCCTTCGTGGCGAACCCCTCGCTGCTGATCCTGGATGAGGCCACCAGCTCGGTGGACACCCGCACGGAGGTGCTCGTCCAGAAGGCGATGGCTGCCCTGCGCACCGACCGCACGAGCTTCGTGATTGCCCACCGACTCTCCACCATCCGCGACGCCGACACCATCCTGGTGATGGAGGCCGGCCGGATCGTGGAGCAGGGCGCCCACGCCCGGCTGCTGGACCTCAAGGGGGCCTACTACCGCCTGTACATGTCCCAGTTCGCCGGCGAAGACGCCGAGCAAGTCCTCGAAAACGACGCGACGGCGGTGCGCAGTTGAGCGCCGCCGGACGGGCCGGAGAGTCCGCAGAGGCCCGGCGCATCGAGGTGCAGATCCCGATGCGCTGGGCCGACATGGACGCGTACGGCCACATCAACAACGTCCAGGTCGTCCGGATCCTGGAGGAGGCCCGCATCGCGGCCTTTGGGCCGCCGCGCGGTCCCGGGCTGCCCGGGATCGAACCGCCCGTGCCGCTCTTCAGCGAGGTCCCGGAGGGGACCCTGGCGCTGATCGTGGAACACAAGATCCGCTACGTCCGCATGCTCGAATACCGCAACGTGCCGGCCCTGGTGCAGCTGTGGATCGGCGCGGTCAAGGGCGCCAGCTTCGACATCCACTACCTCGTCCAGGACCCGGTGACCCGCGAGGACTGTGTCAGGGCCACCAGCCACCTGGCATTCGTGGAGGAATCCACCGGGCGGGTGCTGCGGCTGACCCCGGAGCAGAAAGAGAAGCTCGCCCGGTTCGCGCCCGTTTCCGCCAGCCGAACCGGTCCGATAGCCTCTACCTCGGTCCACCCATCCTCCCTAGAATAGACAACCCGCGGGCAGTCAGCCCCGAGACCAAGGAGCACAGATCATGGCGAACAAACGAGCAAAGATGATGGCGAAGAAACGATCACAGATGACGGCGAACAAGCGCAAGAAAAACGTTAAGAAGAAGTCCTGGAAGGAACTCTCTCCGTTGGCGAAGTTCGGCACCATCACCGGCGCCGTCGTCCAGCTCTCGCTCCTGATCGCCGCGCAGCGGGATATTTCACACCGGCCGGCGGAGCAGATCCGCGGCAGCAAGACGCTGTGGCGCGTGGCGACCCTAGTTAACTTTGTCGGCCCGGGCAGCTATTTCACGTTCGGCGTCAAGCGGGGCCCGGCAGCCAAGTAGCGGGAGGTTCCGCCTCCGCGCCCGGGCTACCGGACATTAACTTTGGGGCGCCCGCATCAGACGGGCGCCCCGTTTAGGCCTGTCAATTGAAGGCATGACATCGGCCGCTGACGTTCTTCTGTGTGAGCTAGCCGGCAGCCTGTTCCCCGGAAACGGACAGCAGGTGGCTCAACAGAGCCTTCTCCGGCTGGCCGGGGTTGTTGGCGAGGTGCCAGCGGAGCTTCTCGCGGACCGGTGCCTCGTCGGGCTTGGTGTTGGATAGTATCGTTTCGATGATCGCGGATACCTGCCGGCGCAGGGGTCCAAGGTCGGGATCGACCTGGCCGGCTGCGCTGGACCGCCGGCACTCCGGGGGCCGGGAACCGGGGGACGATTTCGAGGGCCGGGTTGCAGGCCTCAGAGACATGGTGGACCTCAGCAAGTGCGGCATCTGGAGCGCTCCCGTGGAGTAGAAGTATAAGTAAGTGCGGACCCGATAGAGCCCTTGTCCCCAGATTTGGATAGTACCCGAGACAGACCAGTCTGTCCCGGCGCGTCGAGATTTTTTTGGTGGCGCTGATAACGGAGTCTGGTTCAGGGAAGACCTGCCTAGCCAGGTCTTCCCTGAAGGAAGTCATCCAGTTGCTGCTCCAGGGCAGAAACATCCTTGAGTTCGCACTCCCAAACGGTGAGAACCTCCCAGCCCGAGTGCTCAAGCTGATGGCGTTGCTCGGCATCGCGGTTCCGTGTCCGGGTGCGTTTGGTTTCCCAGAACTCCGCGTTGGCCTTGGGTGCGTGCTGCCCGACCCGGCAGTCATGGAAGTGCCAGAAGCAGCCGTTGACGAAGATGACTTTGTGGCGGCCGGCGAACACCAGATCCGGGTTGCCTGGGAGCCGCCCCCCGCTGGCGGCGCCGTGCAGCCGGTAGCGGTAGCCCTTGGCGTGGAGCAACTTTCGGACCAGCAGTTCAGGCTTGGTGTTCTTGCCGCGGATGCGGGACATGTTCCAGCTGCGCCGCTCCGGGGTCAGCTTGTCCGCCATGGATTAAGTCTAGGCGGCGGTGCGCGGCAAGGGGGTGGACGGGACGCCCGACGGCGGCCGGGATGCCCGCCGGCGGCCGGGATGCCCGCCGGTGGCCGGCTGCTCAGGTGGCGGGCGCCGCCGTCGAACGGCTGCTAGATCTCACGTTCCGGGTGCTCGCCAAACAGGAAATGGCGCCCGCTGACCGAGGCGGGCTCGATCTCGACGTAGAAGTCCTTCACGGTCGGCACCCACGGCTTGAGCCCCAGGGCCTCGGCCGCTTCGATCTCGGCAGACGTGTCCAGGACCCGGGCGGTGCCGCGCAGGACAACCGACCAAGCCTCGTCGGAGAGGATGCCGTCGGTTTCGAGCAGCACTTTGGGGTTGATGGTCACTTCAGCGAGTTTGCTGCCGGGGGCCGTCCGGAGGTAGAGCTTCCTGCCGCTCACGGCGTAGTTCACCGGAAAGATATCGGGTTCGCCGCCCACGATGACCACGAGCCTGCCGTGTTTGGTGCCCTCAATCAGTTTCCAGCTCTGATCGTCATCGAGGGCGAGGATGGGGTTTTCTTCTGCATGTTCGAACATCATGGGTTCATTGTTCTGGGCGCTGTAGAAAAACGCCAGAGGCTGAGGCGGGAAAGTCGGTGTGTGTCGGTCCGGGGGTGTGCGTCCAAGCAGCGGCGCGGAGCAATCGAGGCCCTGTGGATAATCTGGGTGCCCAAAATGTGATGTCAGTTACCCTTAAGGCACTGTTTGGCTTCAGGCGTCTTGATTTCTATCGGGGGAGTAGCTGACCATGACATCTCGCACTTCATTTTTTGGCCGCCGCAGACGTATCGCCGCCGCCGCTGTTGCTCTAGCCCTGCTGCCTGTCACGGCCTGCAGCAGCGGGGGAACAACGCCGGGTGCAACGGCCGCCCCCGAGTCCTCTGGCCCGACGGCGTCGCCGACACCGACTGCCACCCCCACCCCAGCGGCCAGCTACAAACCGGCCGACGCTTCGGGAAAGGCCCAAAACGTTCCGGTTCCCGTGCTGCCGGAAGCTGCGAAGGCGGAGACGAAGGAAGGTCTAGAGGCGTTCGCGCGGTACTGGTTCAGTCAGCTGAACTTCGCTTACGAGACGGGAAATTCCTCAGGATTGGAATCTGTTACGTCACCAGCCTGTGAGTTCTGTTCCAACATAACTAGTTCTTTGGCCGCGAACTATGCGGGCGATCGTTGGCTGGCTGGGGGACGCATTGAAACCCCATCAATCAGCACGACATTAGAAGCTGAAGCGGGTGGCCAACACCAGGTCATTGTGCAGGTACAGCAGGCGACCATATTCTACTTTGAGCCGCCAGGGACCGAACTCCGTGAACCAACGCAGCCTTCCGATACCGGAAACGTCATGCTCGTGACATACAAGAGCGGCGCATGGCAGCTCGTCGGTCTACATCCAATTCGATGAACAAAACGGGTTGGTTCGGTCCGCGCCACGTCCGCCAGTTCCTTGCGATTGCCTGCATAGTCGTCGGATTTAGCTCGTTTCCTCAGGCTGCGCTCGCTGAGGGGGATGGCATCGACGCCGGCTTCGGCAATCAGGGCGTCAATGTCGGAGGCTGGAGGATGGATCCGACAACAGGGAAGTTCGTTGCGCTTCAACCGGGCGTCCCGAAAGCCGATCCACACCAATACAAGTACGAACTGCAGTGCCATCTGGGAGCCGGCGACTTCGACACGGATTGCCTTGCTGTCCTCGTCGACTGCAAGAACGGCCCCGACGGCGCGGACGGCATTCCGGTTGTGTGGCTGAAAGCCCCGTCGGGCGTGCCGAATCCAACGTGGAGCTTTCACTCCGGGCCCACATGTCTCTTCGATCCCAGACCTGAGGACTTGCTTCCCCGGATAGCCGCCATGATTCAAACGGAGTTCCAGCAGCTGCCGATCGCTGCAGGTTCAGTCACGGCCCAGCCCAGTCCGCACACCCTCAGAGGCGCCGAAACGAACTTCTTCGCTGACGCGGCCGAGCAGCAATTCGACATCACCATCTTGGCCCAGGACGTGCACGTCGTTGCCAAGCCCGTCCAGTACACCTGGAGTTACGGCGACGGAACCTCGCTGGGGCCCCAGGCGGCGGCCGGTGGACCAATCCCGCAGGACCGCTGGGGCGAAAAGACCACCACCAGCCACGTCTACACCCAGACCGGCGACTTCCCGGTGGTGCTGACCACCCATTTTCAGGGCACGTACTCGGTCAATGGCGGCCCGCCGCTGCCCATCCCCGGGCAAGGGCAATTCAGTTCGCCGCCGCAGACCGTGAGCGTCTGGCGCTCCATCACCCGGAACTACGCTGACGACTGCCTCCGCAACCCGCAAGGCCAGGGGTGCCCCGGCGTCGTACCTCCTGCGCCCTAGCGTCGAACCCCGCTGCCGGCAGCGGCAAGTGCGCCGACGGCACGGGAGCTACGCGCGCAGCTCGCGGTCGAGCCGTTCCATCCGGGCGCTCACCAGCTGGAAGCGTGGATCCTGGGGTCCCAGCAGGGTGGCCGCCGTTGCTGCGGCCGCAGTGTCCGAGGAGCCCATGTCGCTGGTGCACCACTGGAGCATCAACCCGGCGTCACCGCTGGTCCGGACGGAGGCGCCGACGGCTTCATTGAGCTCATCGCGCATGAACCCGATCCCGAGGGTGCTCGAACGGTTAAGGAATTTGGCCCGATACGCCGCAAATGCCTCGGCAACCCGGCCGTCCCGCAAATGGCCCGCCACCAGTGAGGCATCCGTAACCACCCTGACGGCCGTCGAGAAGCGGTAGGGATTCGCTTCGACCACGTTGCCCAGGATGCTGCGGATCCGGTGCATCTCGGTCCGGATCGCCGCGGCGGTGCCCGCGTCGCCGTGGATCTCGTAGGCCAGTTCGTCGGCGCTCCAGCCCTGGTTCCGGGAGGCCAGCAGGGCCAGGATCTCGGCACGGCGCAGCGTCAGCGGGCGATGGGCGCCGCCGTCGAGCGCCGCAGACGGTGCGTCCCCCAGCAGCCGCAGCGTCAGCTGCGACCGGACCCCGGCTTCGGAGCGCCCCGCCGCAGCGGTGCCGGCAGGCTCTCCGGGCCTGGGGCCGGCCCCAACGGGAGGGGTGGCGGATTTCAACAGCTCCTCAGCCAGCCGCACTCCACAGCGCACCAGGCGCAGGCTGTCCGGCGTGACGGATTCGAACGGGCCGGACACGTCCAGGACTCCGATGACTTCCCCCGTCAGAGGGTCGCGGACCGGAGCGGCCGTGCAGGCCCAGTCGTGATGCGTCCGTACCAGGTGCTCGGCCGAGAAGAGCTGCGCGGGGGCGCCCGTGACCAGGGCTTCGCTGATGGCGTTGGTGCCAACGCCCGATTCGGACCAGTCGGCCCCCTCCACGAACTCCAGGGAGTCCGCGAGTTTCAACGCCTGTTTGCTGCCAACGCGCCACAGCACTTCGCCCTCATGATCGGTCACGATCAACAGGTGGCGTCCGGTTGCGGTCTCGTCGGCCAGCAGTTGTGACAGCGCTGGCATCACAGCGGCCAGTCGGTGTCCGGCGCTGAGCGAGCGCGCCTCGGCAACCTCATGCCGGTGGATCGGAAGGTGCTGGTCCGGGTTGATGCCCAGCGCGAGGGAACGCTGCCAGGACTTGACGAGGGACGGCGACAAATGCGGGTTCGGAGTGCCGGGCACCGTGGACTCGTGCGCTTTCCGCAGGGCGCGGGCATACTCCGCGGGAGCCGAAAACCTCAGGTCCGAGAGTTGCGTGATGGAGCGACTGCCCTGCCGCATGCTCATGGTCCCAACTCGCCCTCGAATCGTCGCCCTCGAATCGTCGCCCTTGGACGGCTGCCGCCCGCCCTCACCGGCACAGCCGCCGGCCAAGAGCTTGAGAGCTCTGTGTAACCCGATTGTAACCCCCTGCGGACTTTACTAGTGATGCAGGTCACTGCGTGGTCTGGATGTCATACAACCGGACGGCCCACAGTTAGCAACGGAAAGAGGAAACATGCCTGAGACTCCAAATGGCGTGGTCGAGGCGTGGCTGGCGCAGTTCGATGAGGCGCTGCGCAGCCACAACACGGACGACGTGCTTGAGCTATTCGACGACGATTCGTACTGGCGCGATTTCGTCTCCTTCACCTGGAACCTCAAAACCCTTGAAGGCAAAGAGGAGATCCGGCGCATGCTGGATGCGACCCTGGACGATGTGCAGCCAAGCAACTGGACGCTGGCCGAGGATGCCACCGGGGACGCTGCCAACACCGAGGCGTGGGTGAACTTCGAGACCGCCCAGGCCCGCGGCTACGCCCATCTGCGCCTCCGCAACGGCAAATGCTGGACCCTGCTCACCACCATGCAGGAGCTCAAGGGCTTCGAGGAAAAGAAGGGGCCCAACCGGGAGAAAGGGGTCGCCCACCAGATCACCAAGGGCCGCAAGTCGTGGCTTGAGCTGAAGGAGGAGCAGGAAGCCCGGCTCGGCTACGAAGACCAGCCGTATACCGTCATCATCGGCGGCGGCCAGGGCGGGATCGGTCTCGGCGCGCGGCTGCGCCGGCTCGGCGTGCCCACCATCATCATCGAGAAGAACGAGCGCGCGGGCGACTCCTGGCGGAACCGCTACAAGTCCCTGCACCTCCACGACCCGGTCTGGTACGACCACCTGCCCTACATCAAGTTCCCCGACGACTGGCCGGTTTTCGCGGCCAAGGACAAGATCGGCGACTGGCTGGAAAACTACACCCGGATCATGGAACTGAACTACTGGTCCAAGACCGAATGCACCAGCGCACGCTTCGACGAAGCCTCGCAGGAGTGGGTGGTGGAGGTGATGCGCGACGGCGAACCGGTCACCTTGCGCCCCAAACAGCTCGTCTTCGCCCTGGGCGTCTCGGGGTATCCCAGCGTTCCGGCGTTCGACGGCGCCGAATCCTTCCAGGGGGAGCAGTACCACTCGTCCAAGCACCCGGGCGGCGGTGACTGGACCGGGAAGAAGGCCGTGGTCATCGGCTCCAACAATTCGGCCCACGATATCTGCGCCGACCTCTGGGAGCACGGCGCGGACGTCACCATGGTCCAGCGGTCCTCCACACACATCGCCCGCAGCGAATCCCTCATGGACCTGGCCCTCGGTGGCCTGTACTCCGAGGAGGCGCTCGCCAACGGGGTCACCACGGAGAAAGCCGACCTGCTGTTCGCGTCGCTGCCGTACCGGATCCTGCCCGAAGCCCAGATTCCGGTCTATGCCGAGATGGCCGAGCGGGACGCGGAGTTTTACTCCCAGCTCGAGGCCGCGGGCTTTGACTTGGACTTCGGCGTCGACGGCTCGGGCCTGTTCCTCAAGTACCTGCGGCGCGGCTCCGGCTACTACATCGACGTCGGTGCCTCGCAGCTGATCATCGACGGGCGCGTCAAGCTCGCCAACGGCGAGGTCGGCAAGATCACCGGGAACGCCGTCGTGATGGTCAACGGGACGGAGCTGGAAGCCGACGCCATCATCTACGCCACCGGCTACGGGTCCATGAACGGCTGGCTGGCCGATCTGGTCTCACCCGAGGTGGCCGACGCCGTCGGGAAGTGCTGGGGCTTCGGATCCGACACTCCCAAGGACCCGGGGCCGTGGGAAGGGGAACTGCGCAACATGTGGAAGCCCACCAACGTGGACAGCCTCTGGATCCACGGCGGCAATTTGCACCAAAGCCGCCACTACTCCAACTATCTTGCGCTGCAGCTCAAAGCCAGGATGGAAGGGCTGCCGACGCCGGTCTTCGAGCGTCAGCCCACGCACCACACGCGCTGACCTGGACGGGCCGTGACAATCACAGCCCGGGGAACCACACTGGGGGGTGACGGCCTCCTTGTGAGACTCCACCGACATGCCGTGGACGCGCCTGACCGGGCGCGTCCACGGCCCGTAATACGAAGGAAAAAACACCATGAAAGCAGCACGATTCCATGCCCGTGAGGACCTCCGGATCGAAGACATTCCGGAGCCGGAGTTGCGCCCCGGGACGGTGAAGATCGCCGTCGCCTGGTGCGGGATCTGCGGGACTGACCTCCACGAGTTCCTGGAAGGGCCGATCTTCACGCCGCCGCCCGGCCACCCCCACCCGATTTCCCACGAGGAAGCACCCGTCACCCTGGGGCACGAATTCTCCGGCACCGTCGAGGAACTGGGGGAGGGCGTAACCGGGCTCGCCATCGGGGACAGCGTCGTGGTGGAACCCTATATCGTCTGTAATGAATGCGGCCCGTGCCTCAGCGGCCACTACAACCTGTGCACCAAGCTGGGCTTCATCGGCCTCGCCGGCGGCGGCGGGGGCCTGAGTGAGAAGGTCGTCGTCGACACCCGGTGGGTCCACCCCGTCGGCGACATTCCGCTGGACGAAGCTGCCCTCATCGAACCCCTCGCCGTGGCATATCACGCCGTCGGCCGGGGCGATGTCAAAGCCGGGGACGTCGCCGTCGTCGGCGGTGCGGGCCCGATTGGCCTGCTGACCGCAGCGGTCCTCAAGGGCCTCGGCGTCACCACGATCGTCACCGAGCTGTCGGCGGCCCGGAAGGACAAAGCGGTTTCCTCGGGAGTCGCGGATCATGTGCTGGACCCGAGCACCGATGACGTCAAGGCGCGGGTGCTGGAACTGACAGCCGGTGCGGGGGCGGATGCGGCCTTTGAATGTGCCGGCGTGAATGCCGTGCTGGACACCATGCTCGACGTCGTGAAGCCGGCCGGCGTCGTGGTCAATGTCTCGATCTGGGGACGTCCGGCCACCGTGGACATGCAGAAGATCGTCCTGAAGGAAATCGACCTCCGCGGAACCATCGCCTATTGCGGCGATCACGCGGCCGCGATCAAGCTCGTCCAGGAGGGCAAAGTCGATCTGAAGCCTTTCATCACGGGAAGAATCGCCCTGGATGATCTCGTGGACAAGGGCTTTGATACCTTGATCCACCACAACGACACCGCGGTAAAGATCATCGTCCACCCGTAGTGATCCGGGTCTCACCCGGAATAGTTGCAGGCGCCGTGCAGTTATAGCCAGTGAACCCAATCCCTGGTGAAAGGAACTGCGCATGCTGTTTTCCCCGATGACTCTCGGCGAGCTGGAACTGCCCAACCGACTTGTGATGGCGCCGCTGACCCGCGTCCGCTCCGGAAAGGAAGGCATTCCCGGCCCGCTGGTTGTCGAGCACTACCGGCAGCGGGCTTCCCTCGGCCTGATCGTCAGTGAGGGCACATATCCCAGCCCCGCCGGCCGGGGGTTCCCGGGCCAGCCGGGCCTGGTCACCGAGGAACAGCTCAAGGGCTGGGCCGATGTCACCGCTGCCGTGCACGCCGAGGGCGGCCGCATCTTCGCCCAGGTGATGCACGCCGGACGCGTCACCCACGAAGGCACCAACGGTGGTCACCAGGTGGTGGCGCCCAGCGCCATCGCCATTGACGGCGAGACCCGCACCTACGAGGGGAAGAAGCCGTTCCCCGTTCCGCACGCCCTGACCGCCGAGGAACTGCCGGGCATCGTCCAGGAGTTCGTCACGGCGTCCCGCAATGCGATCCGTGCCGGGTTCGACGGCGTCGAGCTGCACTCTGCCAACGGTTACCTGCTGCACGAATTCCTGGCCCCTTCCGCCAACCAGCGCGACGATGTCTACGGGGGTTCGCCGGCGAACCGTGCGCGCTTCGTCATTGAAGTGGCCCGGGCCGTGGTGGACGCGGTTGGCGCCGACCGGGTCGGTATCCGTATCTCTCCCGAGCACAACGTGCAGGGTGCCACCGAACTTGACGCAGCGGATGTCCAGGAGACCTACAAGGTTCTGGTGGATGCCTTGGCGCCCCTGAAGCTCGCCTACCTGAGCGTGCTGCACAAGGATCCGGCCACCAGCGCGTTGGTGCAGGATCTGCGCACCCGTTTCGGCGGACCCTTCCTGCTGAACTCGGGCTTCGGCGTCATCACCACCCGCGAGGAAGCCAAAGCGCTGGTCGCGGACGGCCACGCTGACGCCGTCGTCGTCGGACGCCCGGTCATTGCCAACCCGGACCTGGTCCGCCGCTGGCGTGAAGGGCTGCCGACCAACGAGCCGGACCCGTCCACGTTCTACAGCGACGATGCCAAGGGCTACACGGACTACCCCGTGTACCAGAACTAGCACCGGCTGGCGGCACACGCCGCCACTGGACATGTCCCGCCGCAGCCACGGTTCCCGCGGGACATGTCCCGCCGCAGCCGCGAACAGTGGGCAGAATGCCATTCTGCCCACCGTTCGTGCTTAAGGATGGGCATGTCCCGCGGGCGCGGGGGCGAAGAATGGGCATGTCCCGTTCATCGGGCTGCGACCGACCGCTGGCACAGCCCGATGAACCCGCCCAGCTGCTCCAGGCCCTCTGGGTGGGTGGGGAGGTAGTTGGTCAGCCCGGGCGCACGGACCACGACCGCGCGCCACTGGCCGCGGGACACCGCCACATTGATCCGGTTGCGTGAGAGCAGGAACTCCATGCCCCGCGGCGCTTCGGCCACCGCTGAACATGCCATGGACACGATCACCACGGCGGCCTCCTGGCCCTGGAACTTGTCCACGGTTCCCACCCGGACGCCGGACAGGGAAGCGGCATCGAGCGCCTCGCGGATCACGTTGACCTGGGCGTTGTAGGCGGCGACCACAAGGATGTCCGCCACGGCCAGCGGCCGGGTGCCCTGTTCCGAGTGCCAGCTCAGCCCCAGATGGCGCCGCACCTGGCGGACGACCTCGGCGGCTTCCTCGGCGGACAACGTGACGTTTCCACTGTGCTCCACCATGACGGTTTCTATCCCGGCCGGTACTCCTTCGAGCCACCGGAGGTCCGCCGCCGGAGCTGAGCGCAGCTTCCCCTCATAGGAGAGTTCGGAGACGGCCCGGCACAGCTCGGAAGTCATCCGCCACGAGTCGGCCAGGAAATAGCCCAGGTCCGGCGGCAGCGTGGCATGACCGGCGGAAACCCAGCCCAGAGCTGACTCATCCACGGGCTCGGGGTGTGCGCCCTGGCTGACCTGCGGCAACTGCTGGGGATCGCCGAGCAGGAGCAGGCGGCTGCTGGCCTGCGCCACGGCCAGGGTATTGGCCAGCGAGAACTGCCCGGCCTCGTCGATCACCAGCAGATCCAGCGACCCCGCCGGGACGTTGGCTCCCGTCATGGTCCAGGCGGTCCCGCCGATGAGCGCCCCACCCGGCGAGCCCAGCAGGCGCGCGACATCCTTCGCCGAGCGCTGCTCCCAGGGGAGAGGCTCCGCGTGTTTCACTTCCTTGGCAACCAGGGACGGATCGACGCCCGCCTTGGTCACCGCGGTCCTCAGCAGGTTCTCCACCACTGCATGGGACTGGCCGACGACGCCGACTTTCCACCCCCGGTCCACCAGCCGCGCGATGACATGCGATCCCACATGGGTCTTACCGGTTCCGGGCGGCCCCTGGACGGCGACATAGGAGTGATCCAAGGCCAGCACCGCCGCGGTGATCGCGTCGATGAACCGGTCCGGGCCTTCGCCCGGCGCGGGCAGCGCCGCCCCGGAGGCAATCCGTGGAGGCACCCGGCGGATGAGATCGAGGGCCGGGTGGCGCGGGAACACCGGCGGGTTGGACCGCAGTCCCGCTGCGGCGTTGGAGGCCAGCGCCGCCAGGGCATCCTCCAGGCTCTTGGTCTGGATAGGCTGGTCCTCGGTCAGCGCGACAGGGACCTGGACATACGGCTCAATGTTCTTGCGGAGCTTGTCCCGGACGATGACGGTGTCTTTGCCGTCCTCGTGTCCCAGTTCCAGAACCTCGGTGCCGAACCACCCGTTGCGTCCGGTCCCGTTGATCCCGGTGCCCTCCAGCCCGGCCGGCAGCGGCGGCTCATACATGCGGAACCATGTGCTGCCCTCACGGAGGTCCGAGCCCGGACTGACCGTGCCAATCAGCTTCACTCTCCGCTCCGGAAGCTTGGCGCCGTCCTTCCACCAGTCCTCCAGCACTTCCGCATCCTCGACGAGGAAGACGTTGCGGTCCTGCTTGTGATGCGTGTCGGGGCCGGACTCGCAGCGGTCGAAGTGCGCCCACCAGAACGCCTTCCGCTCCCGGCGGTGATAGCTGACCGCCGCCGCCAGCATCGAAACCGCCTTCCGGTCATCCTCGGACAGCCCGACGCCGGCACTTGCCAGGGCTCCCAGCGCCACTTCCAGCGGGTCCAGGTCAGCAGCACCCGGGACGGTGCCCGCGCCGGCGTCGACTGCCTTGGACAGGGCGGCGGGCCCGGCACCGCCGCCGCCCGCGCTGATCCCGCGCTCCCCGGCCAGCCCGAGGACCCAGTTCCGCAGCTCCAAAGTGGAGAGGCAGTCGTATTCGTTGTAGTCGGAGATCCCGGCAAGAATGCCGGCCGCTTCCTCGACCCGGCCGTCGTCGCGCGCATCGCAGTAGTGGGAGTAGGCGACCACCGAGGCGCCGGCGTCCAACACGTCCCCGGAGCGCAGATTCGTCCCCATGTACAGCGGTTCGAGTTTCTTGATGCTGTAGGAATTCTCGGAGATCCGAATGCTGTTGCGGACGGTCTGGTAGAGGTCCACCAGGAGGCCCAGGCGCAGCCACTCGTCCACGGTGTCTTCGCCGGCCACGTGCATCACGGAGAGCTTCCGGAGCGCCGTCTTCTCGTACGCCGCGTAGTGGTAGACGTGCATGTCCGGGTGGTCCTGCCGGCGTTTTTCCACGTAGTCGAGGAAATCGAGGAAGGCCTGCTTCTCCGCTTCCCGGCTGTGTGCCCAGAACGGACGGAACACTCCGGGGACGCCGGGTCCCGTCGGCGCCTCAATGACGCCGAACAGGTACTCCAGTCCCCAGACCCCGGTGGCGCTGTCCTGCCACAGCGGATCGCCCTCGAAGTCGAAGAAAATGTCGCCTGCGCTGGGCGGGGGCAGCTCGGCGAGCGTGTTTTTCGGAATCACCCCAAAACGAATGGTGTGCGCTTCGCCGTCCTTGACGTACCGGGCTTCCCCATCGGAGGGGCCGATGCCAGCCTGCATCCGGGCCTGGGCCTGAAGCCGCAGCAGGGAGGAATTCGGGCTGACGAGGGCGGCGTCGGCAAATGCTCGAACGGTGCGGATGCCCTCCTTGTGAAGTGCCTTGCGCTGCGCCGAGTTCATCCGCGCCACGAGCAGCAGATCGTCGGTGGCCACGACCTGCTCATGGCAGTAGTCGCAGCGGCCACAGGCGCTTTGCCCTGGTGCGCCCCACTGCACGGTGCCGGGCTGCGCCAGATGTGACGAGGTCAAGGCCAGGAAGCGGTCCCGCCGCTCGCGGAAGACCGGCAGGATTTCCGCGAGTTTGTGGTGGCTTCGGACGTAGTCGAAGCCGCCGCCCGGGAGCGGGACCGTGGCGCCGAGGACCAGGGTCACAACGGGGGACGGCGTCATCCCGGCCTGGAGCAGCTGATCACCGTAGGCGGCCAGCTGGAGCAGCGCGGTCACCTTCGCGTGGCGGGCCAGTTTGGTGTCGAAGACGGCGTAGCTGCCGTCGGCCTGGCGGACCAGGAAATCGGAGCGGCCATGGAACTGGCCGTCAAAGAAAGCGGCCTGGAACACCACCTCGGCGCCCGAGCTCAGGGCGTCCAGGGATTCCCGGTGCTTGGCCAGCAGCGTGGCGCGGTCCATGGTTTGTGCCGGTGCGACGTCGTACACGCCGCGCCCGGAGGCCGGATCCCAGTGTCCGAACTCCTGGAAGAAACCCTCGAGGACCTTATGCTCGTGGCGGTCACCCAGCACGGCTGCATGCTTGAGCATCTCGTTGTCGGCGAAGGCAGCTTTGGGCGTGCGGCCCAGCTTCTCGTCCAGTTTGCGCAGCAGCTGGTACTCACAACTGGCCGCAATCACGAGGTCGCTCGCGGAGAAGACCAGATCCTGCGCGGTGCCTGCTATTTCCGGTTCAAGAAAAAACACTGTGCCCCCGATGTTGATGCGCCGCGGATGTAGCGGCTTGCCGGCCAAGAGTTGCCGCCCCAGACGTGCCGCCAGCGCAACCTGGCGTCCTGTTCTTCAAGCTATCAAAGCCCTCCGACAATCAAGCTGGAGCCAGGCACCTGGAACGGGCAAAATGCCGCTGGTTCCCGTCGCAGGATCGGCGTATGGTCTGAGGACCATGACTGAACAGCAACCCTACGAGCTGGTCCAGAGCTTCGCGCACTTCGAGCTGCGCCGCTATCCCGCGTACGTTGTGGCCGAGGTACAGGTCAATGCGACGTTCGACAAGGCCGGGAATGCTGCCTTCCGGCACCTGTTCAACTACATCAGCGGCAGCAACAACGCCCGTCAGAAGCTGGCGATGACCGCCCCGGTGCTCCAGGAGTCCGGTCCTTCGCAGAAGCTGGCGATGACCGCCCCGGTGCTCCAGAGCGGTCCGCTGCCGGGAAGCGAAGGGAACGCTGATTTTGTGGTTGCCTTTGTCCTCCCCGCCGGCTTGACGGCGGAGACGGCCCCGGTCCCGGCGAACCCCCTGGTCAAGATCCGGACCATCCCCGGGTCCCTGACGGCTGCTCTCCAGTTCTCGGGCAGCGGGTCGGAAGCTGCCTTTGAACGGCGCACCCACGGCCTCCAGGCGGCACTGGTGCTGGCCGGTTTGACGGCCGTGGGGCCGCCACGATTCGCCCGCTTTGATCCGCCGTTCAAACCGTGGTTCCTGCGCCGCAACGAGGTTGTTCAGGACGTGCAGGAGCCTCTTCCGCCGACGGGCGAGCCCGGCCCCTGACCCCGGTAAGGCAAAATGGCAGGGTGACTCAACTCCCGCAGCGCCCCGCCAGTTCAGCCTCCGCACCGCAGCCCCGGACTTCGTCCGCCAAGACCCTGGCCCCGCACACGCAGGAGTCCGGCATCGCCGCCCAGATCGCCGCCGAGCTCGGTGTGCAGGCCTGGCAGGTGAAGGCGGCCGTGGACCTGCTCGACGCCGGCTCCACCGTGCCGTTCATCGCCCGGTACCGCAAGGAAGCCACCGGGACGCTCGACGACACCCAGCTCCGTGAGCTGGACGAGCGGCTGCGCTACCTCCGCGAGCTGGAGGACCGCCGCCGGAGTATTTTCGAGGCGATCGCCGCGCAGGGTGCCCTGACTCCGGAATTGCAGGCCGCCGTCGTCGGCGCCGATACGAAGTCGCGGCTGGAGGACATTTACCTGCCGTTCAAGACCAAACGGCGGACCAAGGCGCAGATCGCCCGCGAGGCCGGGCTGGAGCCGCTCGCCGACGCCCTGCTGAAACGGCCGGAACTGGATCCGGAACGTGAAGCCGCCCGGTATCTCAACGCCGAACATTCCATCGTCGACGCCGCGACGGCGCTCGCCGGTGCCCGCTCCATCCTGGTGGAGCGGGTCGCACAGGACCCGGACCTGGCCGCCACACTGCGGGAGCGGCTCTGGACGCAGGGCCGGATGGTGTCCCGCGTGAAGAAGGGCAAGGACGCCGAGGGACAGAAATTCAAGGACTATTTCGCGTTCTCCCAGCAGCCGTCCGGGATGCCCTCGCACCGTGTCCTGGCGCTGTTGCGCGGCGAGAAGGACGGGGTGCTGGAGCTGGATCTTGCCGAGGCTGAACCGAACGACGACGCCGCCCTCGCCGCCGCGCGGGGCCGGTACGAAGCCGCCGTGGCCCGGTTCCTCGGGGTTGCCGACCGCGGCCGGCCCGCCGACGGGTGGCTGCTGCAGACCGCACAGCTCGCCTGGCGCTCGCGGGTGCTGGCCCGGCTGACCGCAGACCTGCGGAGCAGGATGTTCGCCGCGGCCGAGGACGAGGCCGTCCGGGTATTCGCCGCCAACCTCCGCGACGTGCTCCTCGCCGCGCCGGCCGGAAACCGCGCCACCCTGGGCCTGGACCCGGGACTGCGCACCGGCGTGAAAGTCGCGGTGGTGGACGGCACCGGGAAGGTGGTTGCGACGGACACCGTCTACCCGCACGCCCCGGCGCGGAAGTGGGACGAGGCGCTGCGGACGCTTGTGGACCTGGCGCGGAAGCACCACGTCGAACTTGTGGCGATCGGCAACGGCACCGCGTCGCGGGAGACGGACAAGCTCGCGGCGGAACTGCTCAAGCAGCTTACGGCGCCGGGCGCTGCCGCCGGCGATTCGACAGACACAGCCAAACCGCAGAAAATTGTGGTCTCCGAAGCCGGCGCCTCGGTGTATTCCGCGTCGGCGCTGGCCGCCGCGGAGCTGCCCGGTATGGATGTGTCCCTGCGGGGTGCCGTGTCCATCGCGCGGCGCCTGCAGGATCCGCTCGCTGAGCTCGTGAAGATCGAGCCGAAGTCGATCGGCGTCGGGCAGTACCAGCATGACGTCACCGCCGCCAAACTCGACCGCAGCCTCGACGCCGTCGTCGAGGACTGTGTAAACGCCGTGGGCGTGGACGTCAATACCGCCTCCCCGGCGCTGCTGAGCCGCGTGGCCGGCGTCGGGCCGCTGCTGAGCGAGAACATCGTGGCGTACCGGAACGAGCACGGCCCGTTCAACAAACGCAGCGAGCTGAAGAAGGTGCCGCGTCTGGGCGCCAAGGCGTTCGAACAATGTGCCGGTTTCCTGCGGATCACCGGGGGAGCGGAGCCGCTGGACGCCTCCAGCGTGCACCCGGAGGCGTACCCGGTGGCGCGCAGGATCAAAGCCGCCGCCGGCGGGAAAGGGCCGGCCGCGGGAAGCTACGCCGTCCTGAATCCGCAGGACTTCGTCGACGGGTCCTTCGGCCTGCCCACCGTGCAGGACATCATCGCCGAACTCGAAAAGCCCGGCCGTGACCCGCGCCCGGCCTTTGCGGCGGCAACATTCTCGGAGGGCATCGAGAAGATCTCGGACCTCCGGCCCGGGATGGTGCTGGAGGGGACCGTGACCAATGTGGCGGCCTTCGGCGCGTTTGTCGACGTCGGGGTGCACCAGGACGGCCTGGTGCACGTCTCCGCGCTGGCCAACCGCTTCGTGTCCGATCCGCGGGAAGTGGTCAAGTCCGGCCAGGTGGTACGGGTCAAGGTACTGGAGGCCGACCCGGACCGGAAACGGATTTCGCTTACGCTGAGGCTCGACGACGAAACGGCAGCTCCACAGGCGCCGAAGCAGGCGCCGTCAACACAGGCGGCTCCACCGGCGGCGAAGCAGCAGTCTGGTCGACAGACCGGCAAACCGGCACCGGACCGGCGGACTCCCGCAAAGCAGCCGCAGAGGCAGGTGCCTGTTCCGGCACCGGCCAACACGGCCATGGCCGAGGCGCTGCGGAAGGCGGGCCTTGGAAAGTAGGGCCAGCAGACCGTTCATCGCGGTTTTCCCACCGCTCGTCGCAGAATTAGTTCGCTTGCTGTCGATCTGCACCATAATTGCTGGAGGCTTCGGCTCGCCGCAGGGGGCTTGTCGCCCCTAGGCCGCTGGGACACCGACGTCTTCGACAACCAATGGGAGCACTAAATGGGCTGGCTGGACCGTGACCGAACGATCGCCCCACCGGGATTCAACCGGTGGCTGGTGCCACCCGCAGCGCTCGCCGTGCACTTGTGCATCGGCCAGGCGTACGCGACGAGTGTCTACAAAACGGCGCTGGTAAAGCACTTCGGCGTCAGCCTGACCGAGATCGGCGTGATCTTCTCGATCGCGATCGTGATGCTGGGCCTCTCCGCCGCCATCATGGGCACCTGGGTGGACAAGAACGGCCCGCGCAAGGCGATGTTCACCTCGGCGGTGTTCTGGTCCAGCGGCTTCCTGATCGGCTCGCTCGGCATCTTCACCAGCCAGCTCTGGCTCGTCTACCTGGGCTACGGCTTCATCGGCGGCATCGGCCTGGGCATCGGCTACATCTCGCCGGTCTCCACCCTGATCAAATGGTTCCCCGACCGCCCGGGCCTGGCGACGGGCATGGCCATCATGGGCTTCGGTGGCGGTGCTTTGATCGCCAGCCCAGTCTCCAGCGCGCTGCTGAGAATGTACGACCCCAACTCCGGCACCCAGGGCTGGGTGGCCAGCGGCGACGCCGTCGGAAAGCTCTTCCTCACCCTTGCCGCCGTGTACCTCGCCTACATGATGTTCGGCGCGTTCACCATCAAGGTCCCGGCCGAGGGGTGGAAGCCCGCCGGCTTCGACCCGGCCAAGGTCAAGAGAGCCGCCCTCGTCACCACAGACAACGTCTCCGCCAAGAACGCGGTCAAGACCAGGCAGTTCTGGCTCGTCTGGATCGTCCTGTTCTGCAACGTCACCGCTGGCATCGGCATCCTGGAACAGGCCGCCCCGATGATCCAGGACTTCTTCCGCCAGTCCGACGGCGTGTCCCTGGTGAGTGCCGCCGTCGCCTCGGGCTTCGTGGGGCTGCTCTCGATCGGCAACATGTCCGGCCGCTTTGCCTGGTCCGCGACCTCGGATGTGACTGGCCGCAAGCGAATCTACATGATGTACCTCGGGGTCGGCGCAGTGCTCTACCTGGTGCTGGCACTGGCCGGCTCCACCAGCACCTTCCTTTTCGTGGCGCTCGCGTTCGTCATCATCTCCTTCTACGGCGGCGGCTTCGCGACTGTCCCGGCCTACCTGCGCGACCTCTTCGGCACGTTCCAGGTCGGCGCCATCCACGGCCGGCTCCTCACCGCGTGGTCCGCGGCCGGGATCGCCGGCCCGCTCATCGTCAACGCGTTCCTGGATGCCCAGGGCAAGCCCGGCCAGCTGACCGCCGCGTCCTACCAGCCCGCGCTGCTGACCATGGTGGGGCTGCTGCTCATCGGTTTTGTGGCCAACCTGCTGGTCAAACCGGTCGACGCCCGGTTCCACGAACCACGCCCGGACACCGTCCGGCCCGACGAACGCGCTTTGGGAGGCCTGAAATGAGCACTGAACAGACACCGGTGAATCGATCCACCGGGAAACTGGTGGTCGCCTGGGCGCTCGTCGGAGTGCCCCTGGGCTACGGCGTGTACGAGACCCTGACCCGGGTGGCGTTCCTCTTTGGCTGATACCGCTGTAGGTTCCGTGGCAACCGCCCCCTCCGTTTCCGCGGCTTTCACACGCCCGGCGACGTTTACCACCCGTCCCACGCTGCAAGGCACATTCGGGATGAGCGCCTCCACGCATTGGCTTGCGACGGCGGCTGCCCAGGCCGTGCTGGAACGTGGCGGGAACGCCTTCGACGCCGCGACGGCGGGAGCCTTCGTGCTGCATGTTGTCGAGCCGCACCTGAACGGTCCCGGCGGGGACATGACCGGTGTCTTCGTCACTGCGGAGGAACCGGGCACACCGGTGGTCCTCATGGGCCAGGGCCCGGCACCGGCCGGAGCTACCGTGGAGCACTATCTCGCCGAGGGCCTGGAACTGGTGCCGGGCTCAGGGGCGCTGGCCGCCGCGGTGCCCGCCGCCGTCGACGCCTGGCTCCTGCTGCTGCGCGACCACGGGACCTGGGAACTGGATGAGGTGCTGGCATTCGCGATCGGCTATGCCCGCGACGGGCACCCGATGCTGGGCAGGGTCGGGACGACCATCGCGGCCGTGGCGGAGCTGTTCCGGACGCACTGGCCCACCTCGGCCGAGCTTTGGATGCCCGGCGGACGGATCCCGGCTGAGGGGGAGCTGGTCCGGAATCCGGCCTACGCCCGGACCTTGCAGCGGCTGGTCGACGCCGGGACGGCCGGCCCGGTGGCGCAGTCCCGCGAGGGCAGGATCGACGAGGCCCGCCGCGAATGGCGCGAGGGCTTCGTGGCCAAGGCCATGGCGGACTCCGTCCGGACCCCGCACCGGCATTCCTCCGGCACAGACCACCGGGGTGTGCTCACATTGGCCGATCTCGCGGGGTTTGAGGCCGGCTACGAGCCGGCAGCCACCGTTGAGTTCCGGGGGCACACCATCGCCAAGACCGGGCCGTGGGGGCAAGGCCCGGCGCTGCTGCAGACGCTCGCCCTGCTTGAGGGGTTCGACGACGAGTACCTCGACCCGTCCACCGAGCTCGGGGCGCACACCATCCTGGAGGCCCAGAAACTGGCGCTCGCGGACCGGGAGGCGTACTACGGCGACGCGGACGTGCCGTTGGACTACCTCCTGTCCGAGGAGTACTGCGCCGCCCGCCGGGCACTGATCGGCGAGCGGGCCTCGCACGAATTCCGACCCGGTTCAGTACCCGGGCGGGAGCCGTACATGCCGCCGCTGCGCACCCACTACACGCCGCCGGCGCTCGAAGCCGTGGGCTCCGCCGGGCTCGGAGCGGGGGAGCCCACCGTGGCGCCGAGCGGGGAGACCCGCGGTGACACCTGCCATATCGACGTCGTGGACCGCTGGGGGAACATGGTCTCGGCCACGCCGTCCGGTGGCTGGCTGCAGTCCTCCCCCGCCATCCCGGAGCTGGGTTTCTGCCTCGGTACCCGGCTGCAGATGACCTGGCTGGAACGCGGCACCCCGTCCACGCTGACGCCGGGCAAACGGCCGCGCACCACGCTGACGCCGACCCTCGTGCTGCGGGACGGCCAGGCCGTCACTGCGCTCGGTTCGCCGGGCGGTGACCAGCAGGACCAGTGGCAATTGCCGTACCTGCTGCGCACGATCATCGGCGGCTACTCGCCGCAGCAGGCCATCGACGCCGCCACCTTCCATACGACGTCGATGCCCGGTTCGTTCTGGCCGCGCACCTGGGAGCCCGGCGGTGCCGTCGTGGAGGACCGGCTGGGCGAGGACGTCATCGCTGGACTCGAACGCCGCGGTCACGTCGTCACCCGCGCGGGCGGCTGGACGCTCGGACGGCTCTCCGCAGTGGTGCGCGATCCGTCAACCGGCGTCCTGCAGGCGGCGGCCAACCCCCGCGGCGCGCAGGGGTACGCCGCGGGGCGTTAGCGGGCGGAGTTGTGAGGTCCCCACACGCCGCTTGCAGCCGTTCGTCGTAGCGGTTTTCTGGGCCTGCCCCGCGGGTCAGCCGGTCGACACGAGCCGGTCCATGAAACGGACCGACTCCGCGGCGATCTGCTGCTGCGCCTGTTCGCGGGAGATGCCCGGCACGCCGTCCCCGGGTTGGTCACCATAGTCGCCGAAGAATGCGTGCACGCCGCCCTCCACTGTTGCGTAGATGGTGGCCGAGGGGAGCAGGGGCTTCGACTCCGCGATCTTGTCCGGGGTGGTGAGGCCGTCGTTTGAGCCGGAAATGGAGAGCACCGAGAGATCACCGGACGCCGCCATGCTGTCCGCGGGATACGAGGCAAACAGCAGGAGTCCGGACACCTCGGGGTTCGATTTCGCGAAGGCGGATGCGCTCACTCCTCCCAGCGAGTGGCCACCCACAGCCCAGGAGGTGATCTCGGGATGCCGGTCCATGGCTCCGCGGGACTGGCCTGTGCTCAGCAGGGAGATGCCCAGGGGCACTTTCAAGATGACCACCAGATAGCCGGCGTTCGCGAGCGGGCGCAGGATGTCCTGGTAGGCGCGCGCATCAACCCGCGCCCCTGGGTAAAAGACGAGGCCCGCGCGGGCCTTCCCTTCCGGGGTCAGGGTGATGGTGGTGGCGTCTTCGGTGGTGGTCGTGTTGGTGCTCCCGGTGGTCCCCATGGCCTGGCCGGCAGCACCCCCGGGCTGGTACGTAAATGGGTTGAGCCACGCCAGACCCGCGACGAGGCCCAAGACAACAATCCGGCCCACGAAGCCACGGAGCAGTCGCCAGCGTGACACCCTGCCTTGCGGCCGTTGGTGCCGTGCCAGGTTCCGGTGTTTGTTCAGGCCCCAGCGCTCAATCAGGGTCGAGCGTCTGACCAGTCTGAACAGCCAGAAGAGGCCCAGTGTGACAGCGGCCCCGAGCAGGACGGGCAGTGCGGGATGGCCGCCGAGGACGGCGCTGTTGCCAAGCAACATCCAGAGCGGGACCCCGATCAGCGCCAGGGCAGTTAAGGCGTCGCTCCAGTCCAGGACTGTCGAGCGGAGGCGCGTCGGCTCGGGATCCACGGAAGGCAGGTGCGCGGACTTCGAGTCCGCGGTAATCGATTCCTGGGTATTCAGTGTCGGTCCCGGGGCTCCAAGCCCGCGGGCTCCATGCTCGGGCGCTTTCGCCGGGTCATCCGACGGAGCGGCATTACTGGAGTGGCCGGGGTCCTCCGGCCTGGCATCCTTCACAGTTCGATGTTATCTCCATGATCGAGATATCCGGATCAGGCAGGGTCCCCGACGTCAGCTTTGAGCTATCTTGCCCGTTGCCCTCCGGCGCTTTTTCAACCGCAGGGGTCAGGCGGCGGTGCCGGGATTGGCGGGGCGGAAGTAGTAGTTGCGTCGGGGTTTTTGGCGTGGGTCGATGTGGGGTGGCGGGATGAACCAGGGGATGCCGGTGCGGACCTGGATGGTCCAGTGTTCTTTGTGGATCACGTGGTGGTGGTGGGAACAGAGAAGAACGCCGTTCTCCGTGCCGGTCGTTCCGCCGCGGGACCAGTAGGTGATGTGGTGGGCTTCGCACCAGGGTGCGGGGATGGTGCAGCCGGGGAACGCGCAGCCCTGGTCGCGGGCGGTGAGGGCTTTGCGGATGTGGGGCGGGAAGACCCGTGAGGCCCGGCCGATGTCCAGGATCCGGCCCTCGGTGCCGAGGAGGACGGGGATGATGTCCGCGTCGCAGGCGATCTTCCGGACCGTGGCGGCGGTGACGGGGCCGGTGAAGAGCAGGTTTCCGGTCTGCGCCATCGCCTGGCCGGGGTGGAAGGGCCCGCCGGTGCTGGTCTGCAGGTCCCCGTCGCCGTGTCCGAGCCGGGCGAGGAGGGCCCGGTAGTCGATGGTGACCATGACCTGGGGCCGAAGTCCTCTGGCGGCCGGGAGGGTGCCGGCGGCGAGGGCGGCCTTGGCGGCGCCGACGAGGCCATCGAGGAGTTTTTGCGGGCGTGAGCGCAGGTCCAGCGGCACGTCCACGCCAGCATGCCCGCTGTTTGTGCCGGCGCCGGCCCAGGGGCTGGCTTCGGTGGCGGCTCCGGCGGAGTGGGTGGCCGCCGCCGTGGCAGGCCCGCCCGCGGACCCCGCGGACCCCGCACCGGCTGCCGCGGTTCCCGGACCCTCTCCGGCGGCCGTGGTTCCCGGTGTCTCCGGGACCGTCGTGCGGGGGTTGGTGGCGGTGTTCATGACGGTGAGGAGGTGTTCGAACTGTTCGGCGGTCGCGAAGATCTCCAGGTGCTGGAGGCCGTGGCGGGGTTTGCGGATGAAGGCGCCCTGGAGCTGGCGCAGGAGTTCCTCGGAGGGCTCGGCGCCGTCCTGATCCAGCGCGTCAGTCCAGCTCCGGGCCACACGGGCCAGGAAATCCGGGTCGTTCTCGACGGCGGTGCGGGTCAGGGCGTGCTCCATCCGGGCAGCTGCCTCCCCGTCGCAGACGTGCCGGACACTCTCCAGCGCCAGGGTAATGATGGTCCCGGCCCGGGAGGCGACCTCCCCGGCGGCGACGGCGGACCCGAGTTCCCCGTGGACCGGTGGCAGTGGTTCGCCGGTGAATCCCTGCCGCGGCAGCAGAGTCCCGGCCAGGGCGAGCCGGCGCCGGGCCTCGGCGGCGCTGATCCGCAGCCGCGCCCGCAGGAACTCCGTGGTGTTCCGGTACCCGTCATCCACAACAACCACCGGGCCATCAGCCCCAGCCCCAGTCCCAGTCCCAGCGCCGGAGCCGGTGGTTTCCCGCCAGCCCGTGGTCCACGAGGTGCCGGCCTTCGGGGCGGAGGCCGCGGCCTGCGTCCGGGTCCGGTCCACGGCCCCGGCCGCCACGAGCTGCAAATACTCCACGATCCGCGAGAGCTCCTCCACCGTGCCGGCGAAATCCGCCGCCGCCTGGAAACCCCGCAACGCCGCGTCCTCCACCGCTGTCAGAGCCGTTTCCCGGAGCCTGGCGAGGGCGCCATCCACCCCGGACTGCCCGGCCGGATCAGCGACCCGGCCCGTGTCCTGGAAAGAAAAGAAATCCCCGACGGCTTCCATAAACCCAACCTATCGAAGGGCTCTGACATTATTCGCGCCCCATAACCTTCGCGTCCGAATCAGGTCATCAGGAAGACTCAGGACCCGTTATTCAACACACGTGGCCGGCCAAACTGGGTGCTGACCCCGGGTGAGAAGAGCACCGATTCGGGTGGCCCCGTGACATTGATGCCCGCCGCGGCGACCAGCTGGTCCTCGAGGTGAGTCACTTGCGCCCGGTACAGCGGCCACGCCGTGTGCGTGTTGGGTACGTACAGGGTCCTGCCGCGGAATCGGGTGTGCAGACCGAACCGTGCGGTGAGGTGGAGGGAGTGCGGGTCGGTTGCTTCGACGTCGAACTCCGGGGCAACCGCAAAGTCGCTCCGGGCGCCACCCCGGAACCGCCGCACCCAGTACCCGGCCCGGGGCTCGACCACGCCTGCCGCCCCAGCCGGACCCGCCAGCCCGGCCGGACGTCCGCCCTTCAAAGAGGCGAAGGGATCCAGAGCCCCCTCCGCGCGGAAGCCCGCCCGAGACCACACATACGGAATCCCGGCTGCGCGCGCCGCAAGCACTACGGCCAACCGCGTGGCATCCAGACTGAGGAAAACCACACCCCGGGTGCCGTCCGGCTCCTTGGAGTAGAGGCGCACATTAATCTCGTTGAAGCTCCCGAAATAGGGGATCCCGGGCCCTCGGCCCAAGCCGGCGCCCTTCATGCGGAAACCGATCAGCCCCACCCAGGTGGAACCGTCGAACTCGTCCGGCACCACACCCGGGGGCATAAACGGTGCCGCGACGGCATGAGGGATGCGCCAGTGGAGAAAGACCGCATCCGTCCACCACTGATCCATGATGATCGGGGTCGGAAGCTCAGGGGCATGAGGCCAGGGGTCAATGTCCATAAGTAGGTGCCCGCTAGTTCCGGGGCCGGGTGGTGTCAAAAAGCGCCCCGCCGGCGGGGAGTTCTTCAGTCGCGACGGCCAGAGCAAGGGATGCGGAGGATTCAGTCATGTCCTGAGCCTAGCGGGAGCCTGTGACCCCCGGAAGCTGTTCAGCCCGCAGGCGACGCAGCCGAGGCGCCCTCGGGCTGCTTCTGCCAGGGCCAGCGGCCGGTAATTTCAAGCTCGAGGGAGAAGCTCAGGAAGGTTCGAATCAGCACAATAATGGCGAGCACCCCGACGCTTTCAAAGGTCGGAGTGACGGCGACGGTCTTGATGATGTCCCCAGCAACCAGGAGTTCCAGCCCGAGCAGGATCGAACGGCCCAGCAATTGCCGGTAGGAGCGGTACACGGACAGCGGCTCGGCCCCGGCCGGCAGCCTGCGCGACTGGAAGCCACGCATCGCCATGGGGACGGACACGATGGCGCCGATCACCATCACGGCCACGCCAGCGATGTCCATGAACCCGCCGATTTCCTGAATCATCTCGTGAAAATCCATGGTTCTCCTCAAAGAAAGGGTGGTGGAATCCGGAGCGCCCGTTTAGGGGTGCCGGACCCCCGCTCCGGCAAGAATAGCGCGGTAACCCTCGCGGAAACTCGGGTACCGGAACTCGAATCCAGTGCTCCGCAGCAGTGCATTGCTGCAACGTTTGTTGCCGCCGCGGGACGGCTCGCCGCCGCCGCTCGGCGCGCCGCCACCCTGCCCGCCACCGTCAGCCGTGCCCGACGGCGGCTGGGGAAGACCCAGCTCGTCGGCCAGGAAGCTCAGCACCTCGCCGAGCTCGGCGGGCTCGTTGTCCACGCCGAGATACACCGGGCCGGGGGCGGATTCCATGCTGCACAAATAAACGATCGCAGCCGCGGCGTCGTCGCGGTGGATGCGGTTGGTGAAGCGTGACTCAGCCGGAATGACCGCGGACCCGCCGCGGACCTGGTCAATGAGCCGGGTCCGCCCGGGACCATAGATGCCGCCGAGCCGCAGCACCACCGGAGTGATTCCGGTGCCGCTCAACCGGCTGGCGAGGAGATCCTCCGCCTCGCGGATAGTGCGCCCCGAGAACCCGCCGGGTGCCGGCGTCGTGGTTTCATCGATCCAGTCCCCGCCGGCGTCGCCGTAAACGGCGGTGGAGGAGACGAACAGCACGCGCCGGACCGGGGCGCCGGAGTCCAGCACGGCGTCCAGAACGTTGGACAGGCCGTCCACATACGCCGCGCGGTAGGCAGCTTCGGTGGGGGAGTCCGCCGCAATGGCGACGACGACGGCGGTGGTGTCCGCCGGGATGGGCGGCAGTTCACCGGCGCTCAGGTCAGCCGCTGCACCTTCGATAGCGGGCGGAAGTTTTTCCGGCGAACGCCGCCAGCCCACCACCCGGTGGCCGGCCGCGGCGAACCGCAGCCCCGCCTCGGTGCCCAGATCGCCGCAACCGGCCAGAAGTAGAGTCATAGGCCCAGTGTGCCAGTAATCGAGGGGCAACCGCGCTCTGCAAGGTCCCGCACTACCCCGCCGGGAGTGGCTGGCTGATGCTGGGAGATGGTCGCGGGGCCGTGGGCGCTGCCGGGCGGTAGTTCGCGGCGAAGTCCATTAGCAGTGAGACTCCGACGATCAACAACGTCATCTGGAACAGGAACTTCCCGCAGCCTGGCCTTTTTGGCCGACGTTGAGATTGTGCCGGGGGAGTGGCTTTGCGTGCTGCCACCTGCGTTCGGGCCCGCATTTGATGCAGGGATGCCGCCGCGCCGTCGTTTTGGTTGAACTGCGCCGTGGTCAAAAGCCGGGGACTCGTAGCTCCGCCCAACAGCCCCTGCAAGTAGTCGTGGATGGCGGGAACGAGGGCCGGATCGAGAACGGATGGCAGTCCAGCCACCGCCCCACGAAGGGTGTCAAGGCCTTCAATTCGTATGCCGCTGGCTGTGATGCCTTGGAGCTGCGGCTGTCCGACCAAGCAGATCCACCCTTGGACAAGACGCCGGTGATCGGGTTCCAGGAAGGCTGACAACGCGGAACTCTGCTGGAGAATTCCCGAGACCTGTTGTTCCCTGGAGTACCCGTTCTGGCGGAGGATTCCGTCCCTCAACCGGACGTCACCGCTCCAGTTCTTGGCATCAACAATCAGGACACCACCGGGACCAACCAAGATGTGGTCGAGGTTGGCCTTCGGCCTTCCCGGCCAATGAACGTCATGAAGCGCGAGCCACCCAAGGGGTTCCAGCTCAGTCATTCTGTCCGCAACCTTGGCCTCACCAGCTGCGCCTGCAGACCATGCCTGCGCATTCCGCTCCGCCTGGTCAAGCTCCCGCCGCAGACGCTGCACTCGCTCCGCGGCCAGCCTCGACTGCTCGGCAGCCTTGTCTCCTGCAGCCATGTTGTCCCCCAACTAGCGATGGTCTGCCGTGCTGCAGCGATTGGTGCAGACGTGTGGCAGCCACCCTAATCCAGCAGACGCCTCAATTCACAGTCAACTATCTGGCCGAGACATTCCGTGAAGGGGAGCGGTGAAGGTAGCAACCGACGCGGCTGGGCTGGTTACCGCGCCGGAATCGGGAAGAAGACCCGCGGATCCTGCAGCAGCGCCGGGTAATCAAAGTCCGAGCGGTTCACGATCTCGTCGACCTTGAAGTTGCGCGCGAAGCGGCCCTCCACAGTGATCGGGCGGCCCAGGACCTTGCCCACGGCGAAGGACGCACCGCCGTCGAACGGGACGGCCACGGTCGAATTGCCGGGAAGTGTGTTGAACGCTTCTTCCTGATGCTGGCGCTTGCGGGTGGGCTTCTTCACGAGCTGCTTCGGCGGGAGCTTGCGCTGCTTCGCGGGGCGGCGGGCACCGGAATCGGCGAACACGAACTGGTATTCGTCGTCGCCCGCGGCGGCGGCCTTCGCCTTGCCTACGAGGGGCAGGCTGACGGTGTCCAGCTTTTTCGGATCGGTGTCATCGAGCGGCAGACGGAGGACCCACATACGGTCGCCCGAAGGATCCTCCGGCACCAGCTCAAGCTTGGGTTCGGGCCAGACGTATTCCAGGTCCGGCTCGGTATCCGGGAACAGCTCCGTGTAGAACCGCGGGTCCTTGGCGATCAGCCGGGAGCGGTGGCTCAGGTGCAGTTCGGGGGCACCGAGCCACGGCGGCATGGGGATCTTCGCGGCATAGTCGGGGTGCGCAGCCTGTGGCGCGAATTCCATGATCTTCTCGCGGGTGGTGTCTTCGCCGCCGCGGGCCGTCCACTCGTCGACCATGGTCAGGCCGTAGAGGGTCAGTGCGGGAACGTACCCCATCCACATCCGGATGGCCGGGTGCGACTGCCAGCCGTACTCCGGAATCACCAGCGCACGCAGGGTTTGCAGCGCTTCGACGCGCTGCTTGCCGAGCCGTGCACGGTCCAAAACCGCGGCGCTCTGCTGGAAATCGGGGAACGGAAGAAAAGTCTGCATCTCTCCAGTTTGAGGCCAAGGAGCCAATGCGCCAATTGCGGACGGCTGGGGGTGAGCGTGTTCACATTTTGGAAAGGGACAGACAGTCTGCGACTTTCGCGGTTACACTAGCACAAACCAGCCCTGCTGCACGGAAGACACGCGCCCATGTCGAAGAATCCAGTCCTTGCATCTGCGACGCTGACTGCGCCCGGCCACCTGCCTAAATACGGACAAATGTTGAGTCCGGACGCGAACGGGATCCTGGTTCTGGAGGAGTTCACGATCGATCCGGCAGCTGCCCGCAAGGAGCAGAACGGTTTCCAGGCAGCGCTGGCCTCTGTGGCGCTGACCATGCGGCGTCTGCTGGCGCTCCGGCTGTTCATCGCGGCAGTGGCGATCGCCAATTTTCCCCTGTTCCTGCTCTCCAGTGGCTGGGAGATCTACGTCGTTTCGATCACCCTGGTGGTGGCGGTCCACGCCGCGGTGTCCTGGCTGAACCGGCACGAGCCGGAGATCCGCCAGCGGCGGATGCTGGAACTGCACCTCAACCGCGAAAAAAGCGTCAACTACCGTAAGGTCCGCGACGCCGTGAAGTACGTCATCGATGCCCCGGCCCGCATGAACGAGAACCTCTACCTCGAACTGCTGGCCGCCAAGCGGGTGGCGCTGCACCTCGCCATGGGCACCGTGGCCCTGCTGGACACCAGCGACGACACCGCGTGGAAAGTGCGGATCGTCCGCGAGATTCCGCGGAACGCCTGGGCCTGACGGTAGGAGCGCACGGGGTTGAGTCCCCGGCGGCAGCCACAGCCCTGGCGGCAGCCATCGCACAGGCAGGACGTCCGCAAGAAGACAGCACGACGCCGGAGGTCCCCCCTGGGGGAACGCTCCGGCGTCGTGGTTAAGCGTTGCTGCCAGAGCCGGTCAGGTCCGGCCGAGCGCAGGCTAGGCGGGTAGCTGCAGCACCTGGCCCGGGAACACCACATCAGGATCGATGATGGTGGACCCGTTGGCGTCGGCCAGCAGCTGCCAGCCGCCGGCGATGTTGAGCTTATCGGCGATCTTGCTCAAGGTGTCGCCGCTCTGGATCGTGTAGGTCTCGCCGCTCAGGGGGACTTCTGCCAGGTGGCGTGCTGCCGGGGCTGCTGCCTTGGGGGCGGCTGCCTTCGCGGCGGCGGCCTTGGGCGCAACGGCCTTCTTGGCGGCGGCCTTGGGCGCAACTGCCTTCGCGGCGGCGGCCTTCGGTGCCACGGCCTTGGCGGGCGCTTTGGCCGCAGGAGCGGCAGCAGCCTTCGGCGCCGGCACGCTCTTCGGAGCGGCTGCCCCGCCCGTCAGGCCCAGCTTCGCGGAGCAGGACGGCCACGCTCCCCAGCCCTGGCCGGCCTGAACCCGCTGGGCCACGGCGATCTGCTGCTCACGGCTGGCGCTGGAGGCCGAGCCGGTACCGCCGTAGGCGGCCCAGGTGCTGGGGCTGAACTGCAGCCCGCCCCCGTAGCCGTTACCCGTGCTGATGCCCCAGTTGCCGCTGCTTTCGCACTGGGCCAGGGAATCCCAGACGGTGCTGGACGTGGCGCTGGGGACGGCTGCGTTGGCAGCCGAGGCGGACAGTGCGACGCCGGCGATCGTGACGGCGGCAAGAGTGGCGCCGCGGCGCGCGGCAGTGCTGAACGTGGATTTCTTCATGAGGTAGATGCTCCTGAGGGCCACCGGTGCTCGGTCCGTCCCCGGACGTTAACGCACTACTGCCCGCCCCTGACAATAGAGGTCGTTGCGGTGGCTACCGGTCGGGCAGTATGTGGTGGTGGCAGCACCGGGCACTCATGCCCGGTGTTCGGGCACGCCCCCTAGGCTAATTCAGGCGGGCGCCGTTATCAAGCCGTTATTGGCGTGACTTCTCTGCCGGCTCAATTCCCGGCAATCTCCCGGAGCACCCTGAGGTGCTCCAGCCAGGCTTCCCTCCCGGTCTTCGTCAGGCTGATGGAAGTCCGGGGCCGCTTGCCGACGAAGTACTTGCGGATCCTGATGAAGCCAGCCTCCTCGAGGATGCTTAACTGTTTACTGAGCACCGAATCGCTGACCTGCACAGCATCGCGGAGGTCTTTGAAGTCGAGCTCTTGAGCAGCTGCCAGTCCAGCAAGGATGGAGAACCGGACGGGTTGATGGACGATCTCTGAGAGCCGGTGCCGTGGGTGTTCTCCGGCTGGGGTCATTTGCGGGCCTCGTACCAGGCGCATGCGGTGGTGACTGCTGCCAGGGCGCCGGAGGACAAGCAGACGCCAAGGATGTTTTCTCCCTGCGAGAGGGCGGCGAAGAGGATTGCGACGGCGTAGGCGGCGGTCCAAAGTCCGCCATAGATCGCCCACCGCTTCGTGAAGCCTTTCTTTGACGACGCCGCGAAGACAGTCATGAAGGAGACCAGGACGATATTCCAGATCAGCATGGCCATTAACGCGATGAAGTACGGCTGTCCCGTGGTCAGGCCCATCGCCAGTGTCCCCATGGAAGTGGAGACGCCAAAGCTGAGCATAAATGCTATGTGCGGCCAGCCGGCGGCAGCGGTGGCTGAACTGCCCAGGGACTCAGCCCTCGCCAGCAATTCCCGGGCTTCTCTCGCCCGGATCAGCCGCCGAGGACCGCAGCCAGGTACGGCGCCGTCCGGCTCTTCGTGGACCGGGCGACGACGGCGGGCGTCCCCACCGCTATGATCTTGCCGCCGGCGTCACCACCGGCCGGGCCAAGATCGATGACCCAGTCGGCGGCAGCCACGACGTCCATTTCGTGCTCCACCACGATCACGGTGTTGCCGGCGTCGACCAGCCGGTGCAGCTGGGCCATCAGGAGTTCGACGTCGGCCGGGTGCAGTCCGGTGGTGGGCTCGTCCAGCAAGTAGAGCGAGTGCCCGCGCTGGGCACGCTGCAGCTCCGTGGCGAGCTTGATGCGCTGGGCTTCGCCGCCGGAGAGTTCAGTGGCGGGCTGGCCGAGCCGGAGGTAGCCCAGGCCCACCTCGCGGAGGGTCTGCAGGCTGCGGGCGGCGGCGGGGACCGCGTCCAGGAACTCCGCTGCGGCATTGACTGTCAGGCCCAGGACCTCTGCCACGTTCTTGCCGCGGTAGGTGACCTCGAGGGTTTCCGGGTTGTAGCGGGAGCCGTGGCATTCCGGGCAGGGGCCGTAGCTGCCGGGCAGGAACAGCAGTTCGACGGCGACAAAGCCCTCGCCCTGGCAGGTCTCGCAGCGGCCGCCCGCGACGTTGAAGGAGAAACGGCCCGCGCCGAAACCGCGGGCCCGGGCCTCCTCCGTGGCCGCGAACTCCTTGCGGACCGCATCGAAGAGGCCCGTGTACGTGGCGAGGTTGGAGCGTGGGGTGCGGCCGATCGGCTTCTGGTCCACCTTGACCAGGCGGTCCAGCTGGTCCAGTCCGGAGACCGGGCCGACGCTGAGCGGCCCGGCGGACTCGGCGTCCGCGGACTCCAGGTCCCCCGTGGCTTTCGCGGCGGCGTCCGCCTCCGGATGCAGCCGGGCGCCGACGACTTCGGCGAGGACCTGGCTGACCAGGGTCGACTTGCCGGAGCCGGAGACGCCGGTGACCGCGGTCAGCACGCCCAGCGGGAAGTCGGCGTCGAGCTCGCGCAGGTTGTGGCGGGTGATGTCGCGCAGCTCCAGCCAGCCGGCAGCTTCCCGGCGGTCGCGGGCCGCTGAGGAGCCGGACCCGGCCGCTTTCCCGGTGTCGGCCGCGTTCCCGGACCCGTCCGGGAACAGGAACGGCCGGGTCACGGACGACTCCACCTCGGCGAGCCCGGCGACAGGGCCGCTGTAAAGCACTTCGCCGCCGCCTTCGCCGGCGCGCGGGCCGACGTCGACCAGCCAGTCGGCGCGGCGGACGATGTCCATGTTGTGCTCCACCACGAACACCGAGTTCCCGGAGGACTTGAGCTGGTCCAGGACCGCGAGGAGGGGCTCGGCGTCGGCCGGGTGCAGGCCGGCGGAGGGCTCGTCGAGGACGTAGATCACGCCGAAGAGGCCGGAGCGCAGCTGGGTGGCGATCCGGAGCCGCTGCATCTCGCCGGGGGAGAGCGTCGGGGTGGACCGGCCCAGCGCGAGGTAGCCCAGTCCGAGGTCCAGCAGCACCGTGACGCGTTGGAGCAGATCCCGGGTGATGGCGACGGCCACCTCATTGGCCTCGCCGGAGCTCTGCTTGCGCGAGGCGGTCCCGGCCTCCGTGAGTTCGGTGGTGGGGCGGATGATCCCGGCGAGTTCGCTCATGGGGACCGCGTTGAGCTCGGCGATGGTGCGGCCGGCGAACGTCACGGCCAGGGCAGCCGGGGTCAGGCCGGCGCCGCCGCAGACAGGGCAGGGCCCGGTTTCCATGAAGCGCAGCACCCTCTCGCGCATCGTGGTGCTCTTGGAATCGGCGAGGGTGTGCAGCACATAGCTCTTCGCGCTCCAGAAACGGCCCTTGTACGGTTTCGCGACCCGGTCGCGCTGTGGCGTCACTTCCACCACGGGCTGTTCCTCGGTGAAGAGGATCCAGTCGCGGTCCTTTTTGGGCAGCTTCCGCCAGGGGGTATCGACGTCGTAGCCCAGTTGGGTGAGGATGTCGCGCAGGTTCTTGCCCTGCCAGGCACCGGGCCACGCGGCGATCGCGCCGTCGCGGACGCTCAGTGAGGTGTCCGGGACCAGGGAGGACTCGGTGACGGTGTGGGCGATGCCGAGGCCATGGCACTGCGGGCACGCACCGGCGGCGGTGTTGGGGGAGAAGGAGTCCGAATCGAGCTGGCTGGCGCCTTCCGGGTAGCTGCCGGCGCGGGAGAAGAGCATCCGGAGCGAGTTCGACAGCGTGGTGACCGTGCCGACGGTGGACCGTGAACTGGGCGTCCCGCGGCGCTGCTGGAGCGCGACGGCGGGCGGCAGCCCCGTGATCATTTCCACCTTGGGATTGTGGCCCTGCTGGATCAGCCGGCGGGCGTAGGGCGCCACGGATTCGAAGTAGCGGCGCTGGGCCTCCGCGTAGATGGTGCCGAACGCCAGCGAGGACTTGCCGGAGCCGGAAACCCCGGTGAACGCGACGATCGCGTCGCGGGGCACGTCCACGTCCACGTTCCGCAGGTTGTTCTCCCGGGCACCGCGGACACGGACAAAGCCGTCCGTGGGACGGTCGGCGCCCAGGCCTGGAAGGGCCGGGCCGGAAGGATGGGAAGCATGCTGATCACTGTGCATCCGATCGATTCTATCGGTGTCTTCTGCCTGCGGGGATATCCTTACCGAATGGAAACTAACGACGGCGTCGCTGCCACCGGGGACGCTGCACCGGACAGCCCACTACCATCCACCCCCGAGAGTCCCGCCTTCGCCGAGGTTCCCGAGGAGGTGCACGGTCCGCTGCCGGTCGCGGAACTCCACCTGCACATCGAGGGAACCCTCGAGCCCGGGCTGATCTTCGCCCTGGCGGAGCGCAACGGCATCCAACTGCCGTACGCGGACCTGGATGAGCTGCGCTCCCGCTACGAGTTCACGGACCTGCAGTCCTTCCTGGACCTCTACTACGCCAACATGGCGGTGTTGCGGACGGAGCAGGACTTCGCGGACATGACCCGGGCGTACCTGTCACGGGCTGCGCTCGCCGGCGTCCGGCATGCCGAGATCATGCTGGATCCGCAGGCGCACCTGTCCCGCGGGGTGGCCCTGGCGACCTGCGTGAACGGCGTGGCATCCGTGCTGGCCGTGTCGGAGCAGGAGTTCGGGATCTCAACCCTGCTCATCGCCGCGTTCCTCCGCGACCTCTCCGAGGACTCCGCCCTGGAAGTGCTGGACCAGTTGCTCGCCATGGACGCGCCGATTGCGGGCATCGGCCTCGACTCGGCCGAGGTGGGCAACCCGCCGGCCAAGTTCGAGCGGCTGTTCGCCCGTGCCAAGGACGCCGGGCTGCACCGCACCGCGCACGCCGGCGAGGAGGGCCCGCCGTCGTACATCATCGATGCGCTGGACATCCTGGACGTCGAGCGGATCGACCACGGGATCCGCTGCATGGAGGACCCGGACCTGGTGGAACGGCTGGTGGCGGAACTCACGCCGCTGACCGTGTGCCCGTTGTCCAACGTCCGGCTCCGCGCGGTCGACACCCTGAAGGAGCACCCGCTGCCGGCAATGCTCGCCGCGGGGTTGAACGTGAGTGTGAACTCGGATGACCCGGCGTATTTCGGCGGGTACGTGGATGACAACTTCGCGCAGCTGAAATCGGTGATTGGCCTGTCCGAGTTCGACTGCGTGCGGATGGCGGCCAACTCGATCCGCTCCTCCTTCGCGAGCGAGGAACGCAAAACCGAGCTGCTGGCCGAACTGGCCGCGTCCGGGCACTAAACCCACAGCAACGCGGGGTCACTTACGGCCCATCGCGGGGCCTCTCATGGGCCGTAAGTGACCCCGCGTTGCCGGTCCCGCCCGCGGTCTGTTGCGTCCGACAGTGCGCCGGAGTCCCGCGCCGGCTGACCCGGATCACCCCTGGCGGAGGATGCGCCGGGCACCGGCGCCCGCCAGAGTGCCCCCATGACCACCACCGGACGACGTCGGAGCGGCGGGCCGCGACGGTTCACGCCAGGGCCCGATGATCGCAGCGACGGTCCTGCCGCTCGTAGCCTCCGACGGCGACCCGCAGAAGGCGGTGGCGGCCGCGGCCGCCGTCGGTATCTCCGGGATCGTGCTGGTCCTGGCGCTGCAACGGTGGCTGCCCAAGGTCCCGTCGGTGCTCGTTATGGTGGTGCTCGCAATTGGGGCGACGTCGCTGTTTGGCCTCGCCGACCGGGGCGTTTCCCTAGTCGGGGAACTCCCGCAGGGTTTCCCGCCGTTCACGATCTCCTCCCTGGACTTCTCGGACTTCGCCCTGATGTTCGCCGGCGCCAAATCGACCCGCGCCACTTCTACGGCACCGTCGACGCGGCCATGGCCGCCTACATGGCCGAGACCGGGGCCGAGACCGGGGCCGAATGGAGCGACGGGGACTGACAGCCAGCAACGCGGGGTCAGATACGGCCCATCCCAGGGTCCGGGATGGGCCGGATGTGACCCCGCGTTGCTGTTGCGGCCGCGGACGCTACTTTGAGGTGCCGGCCCGCGTGAACATGCGCCGCAGGAGGGTGGCTGTGAGCCACGTGACGGCGCTGCAGACCGCGACGCCCCAGGCGATGTCCGTCAGCGCCACCACGGCGGGGAAGTCCTTGAGGACGGCGAGCGCGGTCAGGGCCCAGGTTGCGTAGGTGAAGAAGCCGAACAGTGCGGCCCCGGTCACCCGTTGCCGCATGGTGGCGTCCGGGTCGTTGGGCCGCACGCCGTAGTGCACGATCCCCACAACATAGATGAGGTAGAAGACGGCGGCGCCGGCGAGGTTGACGCTGGGCGCCAACAGCTCGCCGATCTGGCTTTCGTACTGGTTATTCGCCACGGTGCCGATCCAGACAACGTCGACGACGGCGAAGATCACAGCGGCGACCGCGTAGGAAAGCAGCCACCTCTTGACGTGGGTGCTCATGCTTGGCTCCTTTTGTCGGCGTAGAGCTTGTCGACGATGGGGCGGGCGCGTTCGGTGAAGGCGCCGCGCTTGAGCTTCATGGTGGGGGTCACGATGCCGCTGGCCTCACTGAGGTCGGTGAGCAGCAGCACGAAACGGCGTACCTGCTCGGAGCGCGCGATTTTCGCGTTGGCGGCGCTGACCGCCTTGCCGATCGCGGTGAGGAGCCGCGCGTCGTCGATTTGGACGGCGCCGCCGTCGTCCGGGATGCGCAGGCCGGCCAGATCGGCGATGCCCTCGCGTTCCGCCCAGGCCGCGACGGACTCCGGGTCCAGCAGCACGAGCCCGCCGAGGAAGGGTTTGCCCTCCCCGACCATCACGGCGTGCGCCACCAGGGGGTCGCCCTCGACGTAGCCTTCCCAGATGGCGGGGGAGATGGTCTTGCCGCCCGCGGTGACGATGACGTCCTTGATCCGGCCCTTGAGGGTGAGCCGTCCCAGCTCATCGAGTTCGCCGAGGTCGCCGGTGTGGAAGAACCCGTCCGTGAACGCGTCCGTGTTGTCAACCGGTCGGCGGTAGCCGGCAAATACGCCGACGCCGCGGGCGAGCACCTCGCCCCGGTCCGAGAGGCGCACGGTTGTTCCCGGCATCGGGACGCCCACTGACCCGGCCTTGATCGACCCGGGCATGTTCCCGGTCAGCGGGGCGGTGGTTTCGGTGAGGCCGTAGCCCTCGATGACCGGCAGGCCCAGGCCGCGGAAGAAGAGGGACAGCTCGGCGTCGAGCGCGGCGGCACCGGACAGGAGGTAGTCGAGGCGTCCGCCCATCAGCTTCCGGAGCCGGGCGTAGAACAGCCGGTCGAACAGTGCGTGCCGAACCCGCAGCCCCAGCGCGGCCCTGGCGGCCGGGTCGGCGTCGCGGGCTTCGGCGAACCGGCCCCACGCGACAGCGGTGCCCTGCGCTGACGCCCACACCGGTCCGAGATGTTTCTTCGTCGCGGCGGCCGCGGCGGACGCCTGGATCTTCTGCAGGACGCGGGGGACCACAACGAGGAAGGTGGGCTTCAGGACCCCGAGGGCGGGCACCACGTCCCGCGGGTCGGACAGGTGCGCAATGCGCATGCCGTTGGCCAGGCAGGTCAGCTGCAGTCCGCGGGCCAGCACATGGGCCATCGGCAGGAAGATGATGGTGTTGCCGCTCTCACGGACCACTTCGGTGTAGGCGGCGGCCACGTTCAGCACCTGCCCCACGAAGTTGCCGTGGGTGATGAGGGCGCCCTTGGGCGCGGCCGTGGTGCCGGAGGTGTAGACGATGGTCGCCACCGAGTCGAGATCTGCCAGCAGGCGCCGTTCCTCGACCGCGCTGTCGGGAACCCCGGCGCCGCGGAGCACGAGGTCGGCCAGGTCCGCTCCCGGGCGGGCGTCCATCGTCCAGACGCCCAGGCCCGGCATCCCGGCCTGCGCGAACCCCTGCTCCAAGAGGAAGGCATGCTCAGCGGTGCCGGCGATAGCGAGGCGCACGTCGGCGTCGGTGAGGATCGCCACCACCTGGGGTGCGGCCGACGTCTCATAGACCGGGACGACGACGGCGCCGGCGAACCACGCCGCCATGTCCGCCAGGGCCCACTCATACCGGGTGGGGGACATGATGGCGAGTGATTCACCGGGCTGCAGGCCAGCCGCGATGAAGCCCTTGGCCAGGGCGCGTACCTCGTCAACGAACTGCCGGGTGGTCACCCGGCGCCAGGGATCCGTGATCGCGGCGTTCTGTGCCCGTACCTCGAAGGCAATATGTTCCGGGGAGGTCCGGAACCGATGCATGAGCAGCTCGGTGGCGTTCCGGTGGCCGGACGCTTCATCCAGCAGCGGGGTGGTGAACTCTCTCATCGGGCGTCCTTCTCCGAAAGTGTGTGCAGGTGATCTTGCATCAGGTGCTGGGCGACGTCGAGGAAGTCCGCGACGACGGCCCGTTGGTCGGCGGGCAGCGCCTTGATGTGTTCGTTGGTGACGGTCATGAGGGGCCGCATCAGGGTCATGATTTCACGGGTGGCTGCCGGGGTGACGCTCACCTGGACGTGGCGCCGGTCGTCGGTGCTCCGGTGGCGTTCTACGTAGCCGCGGGATTCCATCCGGCTCACGATCGCGGTGGTGGTGGCCGGGGTGGCGCCCAGATCCTCGGCGAGCCTGCCCACCGTTACCGGTCCCGACTGCGCAAGCGCCGACAGGGCGCGGTAATCGGTGAGATTCAGCCCCATGACGCGGGCGATTTCCCGCTCGGTTTCGTTGGCGAGGGTGAACAGGCTCTGCAAGGCCAGCGTGGCCGGGTGGTGCTGCGACGCGGTCATGTCCACTCCTTAGGTTCCGAATTCCGTTATGAGTCAATCTTGTTCGATGATCTATTATTCAATCTTATTTGATCATCTACTAGGATTGCCAAAACTGATGGTGCGCGGCGGGACGATCCCGGGCGTACTGCGAGCATCCGGCTCCGCCTGTGAAAGGACTCTTCCTGATGAAGGAATCAGACCGTAAGTCGCTCATTGCCCTCCCCGTGGTTGTGCTGATCGGGGCGCTCGTCGCCGTGGCCGGGAGCCAGGGCGGGGCAACCCTGGGCGGGATCCCCATGTTCGCGCTGGCGGTCGGGGCGGCGTTCCTCATCCAGTGGCTGGCGTTCATCCCGTCCTTCATGGCCCAGACCGAGAAGTTCTACGATCTGACCGGCACCCTGACCTACACCGCCATCACGCTTCTGCTCATCCTGCTCACGCCGGCAGTCGACGCCCGCGCCGTGCTGCTGGCAGCCATGGTGCTCGCATGGACACTGCGGCTGGGCACTTTCCTGTTCCGCCGCATCAGCAAGGCCGGCAAGGACGACCGCTTCGACGAGATCAAGCCCTCCTTCATCCGGTTTCTCAACGTGTGGACCATCCAGGGACTCTGGGTAGTCTTCACCGCGGCCGCAGCGTGGGTGGCGATTACCTCGGCGACCAGGGTGGCGCTGGACTGGTTCGCGCTGGTCGGTTTCCTGGTATGGGCGGTCGGTTTCGGCATCGAGATCGTGGCCGATAACCAGAAAGGCCGCTTCAACGCCGTCCCTGCCAACAGGGGCAAATTCATCTCCACCGGGCTGTGGTCCAAGTCCCGCCACCCGAACTACTTCGGCGAGATCCTGCTCTGGATCGGGGTCGCGATCATCGCCGTCCCCGCGCTGGAGGGTTGGCAGTGGGTCGCGCTGATCTCCCCGGTGTTTGTCACCCTGCTGCTCACCAAGGTCAGCGGTGTGCCGCTTCTGGAGAAGAAGTCCGACACAAAGTGGGGCGGCCAGGCCGATTACGAGGCCTACAAGAAGAACACCCCCGTCCTGATCCCCAAGCTCTAGCAGCCCCAAAGTCCAGCAGCAGCGCCCAGGATCCAAGCAACGCGGGGTCACATACAGCCCATCCCGGACCCCGGGATGGGCCGTATGTGACCCCGCGTTGCTTTTGCTACCCGCGAGTACGCTGGCGTCGGCCCTCGCGCCCGACGCTTTGGGATGTAATAGTGGTCACGACACACTGAGTTAACCGATCACGACTCGCGGAAACTCTACGATCCTTGGCAAAATGCAGGTGGATCAATTGCTTCTAAAGGAGACCCATGGGCGCGAACACTGCCGAAAACACCACCCGTCGACTGAAAGCCGTACTGGACGTGCTGGCAGAGGGGGTGTGGACGGGCGAGAAGCTGAATGCCGGAGCGGTATTGGGCGAGGCGATCGCACGCGTTCCGCTCAATGAGTTCGAGCGTGAATTGCTCAGCGGCGGCATTCCCCGCGGCCATAAGACCCTGACCACCGCCACCGCGAAGCTGGTCAAGGCGGGCTGGCTCGTCAAGGGCCGTGCAGGCTGGACCATCACCGAGGACGGCCAGCGTGCCACCGTCGCGTTCGCTGACCCTGAGACATTCGCCGCAGCGCTCGACGCCGGAACTCCCGTTCCCGCCGACACCCCGCTTCCGACGGAGCCCCCCGCCGGAACCCCGGCTCCGAAGGCTGCCGCTCCCAAGGTCGCCACGGTGGCTGAAAAGGTCGCCGGCAAGGCTGCCAAGCTGGTCGAAGAGGCCGTGGCCCCGGTCGCCAAAGCGGTCCGCAAGCGCACGGAAGCCGACAAGCCCGCTGGGGCACCCGCCACGGCACCGGTTGCTGAGGCCCCTGCCGCCGCAGCTCCCGCTGGGGCACCCTCTCCCGCAGCTGCGGTCCTGGCCACCAGTGTGGATACCATCGAGCAGCCGGAAGCAGTCGCCGTCGCGGGTGACTTCAACATCCTGCTGGGTGCCCCCGCCAACTGGGCCCCGCAGTACGACGAATCCCAGATGGAACTGGATCTCGTTGATCAGCTCTGGAAGCTCGCGGCGGATCTCCCGCCCGGCACGTACAGCTTCAAAATCGCGCTCAACCGCTCCTGGGACGATAATTTCGGTGCCTTCGGAGCCTACGACGGCGCCAACCACGAGGTGCACCACTTTGGCGGCCTGCTGGTCATCCACTACGACCACCGGACCCGCGACATCATCCTGCCGTAGCCAGCGACGCGCACTCTTTCTGTCGCCGCGCTAAAAACCCTTCGACGCCTGAATTCGGGCGTCGAAGGGTTTTTTTTGCGCGGCGCGGGCCACTTTGCGCGTCGTGAACTTATGTAGCGCGCGCCGTCGGGCGGTCCCTGGATCGTCAGCGCGCGCCGTCGTGGGGCGCCCGGACCCCGGCCGCCCCCTGCCCGGCAACCGCCGACGGCCGACCGCCGACCGGCTTAGCATTGGACTATGGAAACCGTCGACGTTGATGGGCTGCGGGTCGCGTACCAGCGGACCGGCCAGGGGCCTGCGCTGGTCCTGTTCCACGGGGCCGGGGAGGACAGCCGGATCTGGCGCCCCCAGCTGGAGGGTCTCTCGGACGAGTTCACGGTGTTCGCCTGGGACGCTCCAGGGTGCGGCCAGTCGGGCGACCCCGCCCCGGAGCTGTCCGCTGAAGAGCTCGGGGCCATCACCGCCGGCTTTCTGCGCGCGGCCGTCCCCGCGAAGCCACACCTTCTGGGGCTGTCATGGGGTTCCATGGTCGCCCTGGAGCTGTACCGCGGATATCCCCAGCTGCCCGCGTCGTTGGTGCTGGCCTCCGCCTATGCCGGCTGGGCGGGCTCGTTGCCGCCCGAGGAAGTGGAGCGGCGCTACGCCCAGGTGTTGGCCGAGATCGGTCAGCCTCCGGAGAAGTTCATCGACGAGTGGCTGCCGACACTGTTCACCGACAAGGCCGATCCCGCCGTGGTTGCCGAAACCGCCAGGATCATGGCAGACGTGCGCCCGGCCGGGATGCGGGCCCTGCTCTCCGCCAGCGGCCGTGCCGACTACCGGCCCGTGCTGCCCACCATCAGCATTCCCACGCTCCTGCTCTACGGCGCGGACGACCAGCGGTCCCCACTGCACGTCGCCCACGAGCTGAACCGCCAGATTCCGGGGTCAAAACTTGTGGTGATTCCCGACGTCGGGCACCTGGCTCAGCTGGAAGCGCCCGACGCCTTCAACACGGAAGTGCGTACCTTCCTGCACGGCATTGCGGAGAGCCGGCCCTCCGGTTGAGCCGGCCCTCCGGTTGAGCCGGCCCGCCTGCGGGGCCTGTCTAGAACCGCGTCGGGTCCGGGCGTGGTGGCGGGACCGGGCCGGGGTCGGGAATCGGCAGTGGCCCTGGCGTGGGGAACGGCCCGGGGGCCGGCGCGGGACCTGGCTCCGGAATCGGCGCCGGGGGTGGGACCGGGCCCGGATCCGGTGGAAAGGGGTCCCCGGGCTGAGGTTCGGGCGTGGTCGGCCCGGGTTCCGGCGGAAACGGCTCGGGTTCGTGTGGTGGTGGAATGGTCATGCCGGGCTCCCTCACTCGTGGTGGATGATGCGTGTTGCGACGGGCTGGTCCGCTGGCAGGCGACCGGCCGCCCGGTCCCTGTCGGCGGTTCCACCGTCATTGGGGACTCCTCGGCTGGTCGGGCGGCCAGCACCGGCGCTGGCTCACCGACCTCTGATTATTGAACAGTTCCCGCGGGCAGGGAAGACCCCGGCGGTGCCATGTGGATGCCGCCGGGCAGCCCTCCGGGGCGTCCTAGTTTTGCGTGGCGATGCTCTTGTCCCGGTCCTCGAACACGTCCTCGCCGGGGCCGGTGAAGGCCCGGGAGCGCTGGATGGCCTCGATTGATCCGGTGAACAGCTGGGAGTCGTGCGGGTCGGCCGGGTGCCGGCTGGGTTCGTCCGCGGCGGAAACCTTGCCCGGCCGCTTCTCGGAGGTGGAGTTGGAGGTGCCGGAGGCAGCGGAGGTTCCGGGGATGCCCGCCCCCGGCGAAGCGGCGCCGAGCGATTCGAGCCGGATGTGGGGGAGCGCCGTCGGGTGTTCCTGCTGCAGGAACAGCACCAGCTCTTCGCGGATCAGGCAGCGAAGGTCAAAGAGCGTGGCGCTGTCCGCGGCGCTGACCAGGATGCGGACCCGGACGAAGCCGGCGGTGGCGTCGGTGATCTGCAGGATGCCCACGCGCTCGTCCCAGAGCTCGGTGCCGGCCAGGACCCGCTTGAGTTCGGCGCGCATGTCCTCGACCGGGGCGCGCCAGTCGAGGTCGAACTCGACGGTGCCCATGACCTCGGACTGCCGCCGGGTCCAGTTCTCGAACGGGGTGGTGGTGAAGTACGTCGAAGGCAGGATCAGCCGCCGGTCATCCCAGATGTGGACCACCACGTACGTCAGGGTGATCTCCTCGATCCGGCCCCATTCCTTCTGCACCACCACAACATCGTCCACCCGGATCGCGTCGGTGAAGGCGAGCTGGATGCCGGCGAAGACATTGACCAGGGAGGTCTGCGCGGCGAGGCCGGCGACGATCGAGATCACTCCGGCGGAGGCCAGCAGCCCGGCGCCGAGGGCCTGGATAGCGGGGAACGTCAGCATCGCTATGCCCAGCGCCACGATGACGATCAGGGCGACGCCGATCCGGCGGGCGAGGATGACCTGGGTGCGGAGCCGCCGGGCGCGGCGGTTGTCCGCCACGTCCACCCGGTAGCGGGTGAGCACCATGGTCTCGATGATGAGGAACACCGCGATTGCCAGCCAGGCGAGGGACCCGATGAGCGCGATCTGCAGCGCGTGGTCCAGGTTGCGGCGCCATTGGGCGTCCTCTGTGGTGAGGCCCAGGGCGATCCGGACGCCGATCAGGCAGAGCGCAAGCCGCAACGGCACGCGCGCCACCCGGGAGGCCTCGCGAAGGGCGGGCTGGTTGCGGTTGAGGCGGAGCACAATCCGGCGCACCAGCCAGGAGGCGAGGAGCCCGCCGGCCACGGCGATGGCCACTGCGAGGATGGGGGACAAAAACGGCATGGCGGGGTCGAGGACGTCTTGCATTACTTAAGCTCTAGCAAGCTTCGGCGGCCAATTGAAATCTGCAGGGGGCAACGTGGGAAGCATCACGGCCGGGCGCCGGGACCGACTCCCTATGACGGTCGGGGCGCCAAGGGCCCTTAGGCCCTAGTTTCCGCGTGGAAAGACCCGAGAATTGTCCAACCACGTTATTTTCCCAGGGGGAGGGTGCTATGCGTCGCGTCGCGTCGTTCGCCACGGCTTTTTCCGCTGTCTGCGCGGCAGCCGTCCTGGCAGGATGCGGGTCACCCGGAGCAGCCCCGGCCACCAGCTCCCCGCCGGCCGCGACGGGCTCGGCCACTGCCCCGGCCACGAGCTCCCCGCCGGCCGCGACGGGCACGGCCACTGCCCCGGCCACCGCGTCGCCGGGCACAGCCACCTCGCCCGCCGTCACGGCGCCGGCGGGGTGGAAAACGTTTACGACGTCGGCCGGCTCGCTGGCGTTCGACTACCCGGAGACGTGGACCATCAAGGACCCGGCCGGCCAGCCCGCCGAGGGCGGCGCCTTTGTGGAGCTGGTCAGTGACTACGGCAAAACCATGGCGACCCTGCGGACCAACATGGTCACCGGCGCCGAGTGCACGCAGAAGTTCCCGTTCATGATGTACGACTCCGAGCCCGTCCCGGCGCTGGCCCAGGGCGGCGTCGCGCCGCGGTTCGTCTACGAGGGGCGGACCGACCCGGCGTCGGGTGATCCGTCGACGTCCCTGACCCTGGCCTACGGCCTCACGTCCGCGCCGGAGCCCACCGGGGACACCGCCTGCCCGATTTTCCACTTCTTCACCTGGCCGCCCAGCGGCGCCATGTTCGGCGGTGTCTACGACCCGTTCGACACCACCCCGGGCGGTCCCACGCACGTGGATACCCCCGAGGTGTACATGGACACTACCGAGTACAAGTACGTCAAGCAGGCAATCACGTCACTGCGGCCGGCCGGAAAGCCATGACGTGAGGAGACCGGCGGTTTCACCCGGCGCTGTCCCCGGCAAGGCCTCCGGCAGGGCCCCCGGCACCAACGCAGCCGCCACCCTGGGGACCGGCCTGGGACTGGTCCTGCTGCTGACGTCCTGCGGCCTGTTCCCCGTCAACGCCGAGGGCCCCGCCGTTTCGGGGACCCGGTCCCAGGGCGGCAGCCCGGTTCCTTCCACACCGGCGTCCGGTCCGCCAGCGTCGGAGCGGCCGCCGGCGGGCTGGAAGACCTTCACGACGACGGACGGGGGGCTGTCGTTCGACTACCCCGCGGGCTGGACGGTGACGGACCCCGGCGGAGCGCTGAGCGGCGAGTTCGTGGACGTGCTGAACGCCGGAGGGAAGCCGATGGCGGGTCTGCGGACCGACATCGTGACCGGGTCAGAATGCGGCGGCAAGACCCCGTACGAGGTCTACGATTCAGAGCCGATGGTTGCCCTCGCCGAGGGCGGGGGCGCCGACGGCAACGTGCCCCGCTATGTGTACGAGTCCCGGGGCGACGATACCGATCCGGTGGCCACACGGTCCACCATCGCGGCCTACGGCATCACGATGGTCCCCGAAGAGGCCGGCGACATGGCGTGCCCGATGTTCCACCTGTTCCTGTGGCCGCCCAGCGGCGCCTTTTTCGGCGGGACGTACAACCCGGAGCACAACGAGACGCCCGGGGACCCCGCATTGCCGTACCTGGAGAAGGCCAGGCTGTACGCGTCCACCCCGGAATACCGGGACGTCCGGACCATGATCACGTCCCTGCGGCCGGGAGAAATGCCGGCGGGTTAGCGGCCGGCACAGGCCTGCCCCGGGCAGCGCCCGCGGGGTTACGCTTGCCCTGCCAGTCTGTTCGTCCTGGCACCGCTTCCGGCACTGAAAGGCACGCCATGAGGATCAATCCTCGTCGCACGGACGCTTCCCCACCCCAGACCGCCGCCACGGATGCCGGTTCCATTCCGGGCCGGCGCCGGACGAGGCGCCGAAAAGGGCTGCGAATCCTGGCCATGGCGGCCTTGGCCGCCGTCGGGCTGGGTCTGCTCTCGACGGGCGCCAACCTGGCGCTTGAGCGGCAGGAACGTGCCGGTTTTGCCCCTTATGGCGAACGAATTGAGATCTCAGGCGGAGCGGTCAATGTCTATCGGAACGGCCAGCCCGGCCAGCCGATTGTGCTCCTCAGCGGCTTGGGAACGGCCGCGCCGGCGCTGGACTTCGCGCCGTTGATCCGGGAGCTGAGGGACTACAACGTCACCGTCGTTGAGGGGTTCGGCTACGGCTACAGCGACATGAGTGCCAGCGAGCGGAGCAACAAAAACATCAGCACTGAACTCCACGAAGTGCTTGGAAAGCTCAACATCACTCAGCCTTATGCCCTGGCTGGTCACTCGATCGCCGGTTTCTACATGCTGGACTACGCCAACCGCTACCCTGCGGAGGTGGCGGCCGTGATTGGGATCGACGTGACGGTGCCGAAAGCCACGGCCGGGCCGGTGGAGGTGCAGTCAGGAGGCCTCGGTGTGGCGCGTCTGCTGTCCATCACAGGGGTGGTGCGGGCCGCTCTCGCGGTGGCCCCCGCGCTCGGGGAACCGGATGGCGACGCCTACACGCCGGAGGAACGGGAACGCATGCGTCTGATGATGAGCTGGAATTTTGGCAACCAGGCTGTCGCCGATGAGACGGCACGGATCGGGAACAACGCCTCGGACCTGCGCGGAATCAGCTATCCCGACGCGCTGCCCGTGCTGGCCTTCGTCGCCGACGACGGCTCCCCGGAGGCAGCCGCCAAGGCTGCGGCGCTGGAGAATGTCCTGAAAAACGTCAAACGCCACGAGATCGTCCCGCTGGCCGGAGGCCACTACCTGCATTGGACCCAGTCCCGGCCCATGGGTGAGGCGATCAGGACTTTCCTCGCCACCCAGCAGCGCTGACCCATCCTCAGCGGGCCGTCGTCGTCGGGGGCCCATCAGCGGCAGGGTGCCGCGGCCCCGCACGCAGCGTCGTCCGGACGTTGACCTTCGAGGTGTAGGAGATCGAACCGTACTGGAAGAGCCGCACAGCGAGGCGGAGCATCACTGCCGCACCCACGAAGAGGATCACGATCACGATGCCCGCCTCTAGCAGGCTCAGGGAGCCGAAGCCGTTGCGCAGCAGGGCCGTCACCGGGGCGGAGAACGGGAAAAAGGTGAAGATCTGCACGATCAACGGCTGTGGATCGGAGACCACCAGGGCAACGGCGTAAAACGGCACAAAGATCAGCGCCATCATCACGCCCAGGAAGTTGCCGGCCTCCTTGGCGGTGGGCATCACGGCGCCGATGGCCACGAGGGTGGTGGTGAACAGGGCGAAGCCGCCGACCAGGAACGGCGTGCGTGTAGGAAATGCTGAACTGGGCGCTTTTCTGCGCCGCGGCAGCGGTGTCCGTGGTGGTGTTGCTGAGGAAGATCAGCCCGAACACCACAGCCATGATGAGCGGGACGGACAGGCTGCCGATCCAGAACCGGCGTTTGGTCACGGTGCGGATGAACTCGAAACTCAGAACCGTACCCAGATTGTGATGCGGATTGTGCTGCGCCACGGCACTACACCCTGTCCCGGGCGGTGGACGGTGCGGGGCCGGCGCTGCCAGCAGTTCCGGCCGCGGCAGGCTTGTTCTGGTCGCCGTAGACCCGGATGAAGATGTCCTCGAGGGAGATTTTGGTGGTGGTGAAGCTCCGGACGGTCACGCCGGCGTCGATCAGGCCCTTGAGGACGGCGGCTTCGTCGGTGGCGTCGGTGATGGAGAGCTCGGAGTAGTTCGTCTCCTGGAGCACCGCCTCGTAGTGGGGCGAGGGCCGGATGGCGCCGCTGTGCCTGATCCGGATGATGCGGCCGCCGTACTTGTTCTGGACCTCGTCGATGGTCCCGTAGGCCTCGGCGTTGCCGTCCTTGAGCAGGATGACCCGGTCGCAGAGCCTCTCCACCTCCTCCATCTGGTGGGTCACCATGACCACGGTGGTGCCGCCCTGCTTCTGCTCGGCGATGATGTCCATCAGCAGGCGCCGGTTCACGGGGTCGAAGCCCTTCGTGGGTTCGTCCAGGATCAGCAGCTCGGGGTTGTTCATGATGGTGACACCGAGCTGGACCTTTTGCTGCTGCCCGCTGGAGAGCTTGTCCAGCACGGCCGAGGCACGGTCCGCCAGCGCCACCCGGTCCAGGTACTCAAGGGACCACTGCTTCGCGGTGCGCCGCTCCATCCCCTTAAGCCGGCCGAAGTAGGTCATGATGTCGATGACCTTTTCCTTCTTGTAGAGCCCGCGCTCTTCGGGAAGGTAGCCCAGGTGGTCGCCGTGCTCGGGTTTGAAGACCCGGCCGTTGATGTGGAGGATGCCGGCGGTGGGCTCGTGGATGCCCAGCAGGGCCCGGACGGTGGTGGTCTTCCCGGAGCCGTTGCTGCCGAGGGAACCGAAGGTCTCGCCGGCGCGCACGTCAAATGACAGGTCGCGGACCACGGTGGTGTCGCCGAAGTCCATCCGGAAGCCGCTGATGTGGACCCGCGCCTCATCCATGGCGGCTCCCGATTGTGCCGGGCTGCCCGCCAGGGGTGTTGCCGGTTCCCCGCTTAGACGGCGGGGATATGCCGGTGCCGGCGGTGCGCCGGTGTCGGCACGCCTGTCCGGGTGGTGCCGGTGCCGCCCCAGGCGTTGGTTCGGGCTTCCTTGATCAGACCTGTGCCGGCGCACTCGCGGACCGCCATGATGCCGTCCGCGGCGGACTGCTTGTTCTCAAAGGCCCTGGAAATCGCCAGAACCGTGCCGTCGGCGCCGAGGAGCCGGAATCGGACGTTGGCCTCAGCGTCCGTGAAGATCTCGAATTGTCCTGCCATTTTGTGTGTCCTTTCGGGCAATGCAGCACGGCGGGAGGGTTAAGGCACTTCCATGTGCCATGCCGTTTTCTCGACACGTCCCCGCAGCGCGTCTGACTATCCTTCTTGCTGCGGTCTGCGCAAGGTAAGGGGCAAAGGTCCCTATGTGGAAAGTGCGCGACTCCTCTGGCGGCGGGCGCTGCGGCGGGCGTTGCGGCGGGCGCTGCGGTGGGCGCTAGATTGGGAGCATGGCTGAGTTTCCGAAGGGCGATGCCGGCGAGTGGGTCCGGCTGACGGCGCGGGTGGACGGTGTGGTGCAGGCCGTTGGCTTCCGTTATTGGACGGTGCGCCAGGCCGGTGAGCTGGGCCTGACCGGCACGGTCCGGAACAACACCGACGGTTCGGTGGGCATCGTGGCGGAGGGGCCCCAGTCGGTGGTGCTGGACTTCCGGCGCTGGCTGCGCTCACCGGAAGCGCCGGGACGGGTGGAGAACGTGGAGGAATCGATTTCCCGGGCCACGGGGGCCTTCAGCAATTTCCGGGTGGTGTACTGAGCGTGAGCAGGCCGTGGCCCAGGACTGCCCTGCGCGACAGCGTGCGGTAGCCCTCGCGGTCGAACAGTACGGTGAGGACGTCGCCGTCGTGCCCCATCACCAGTCCCGGGCCCCAGAGGGCATGCTCCACGCGGCAGTTCAGCGGGAACTCCCCGACGCCGCCGGCGGCATTACCGCCGTCGTGCTCGCCGCTCCTGTGGTCCTGCTGCAGAGCCCTGCCGTCGGTGCAGGTGTCGCAGTTCCCGCAGGGTTCGGGCAGGTCCTCACCGAAGTAGCCGAGCAGGAACCGGCGGCGGCAGCGGTGCGTTTCGGCGTAGCTGCGGATCATCGCGATGCGCTACTTGTCCACGCGCTCCCGGGCGGCGGCGAGGTCGACGGCGCGTTCCACCACGCGGGCGGGATCCGCCGCGGGGTCGAGCGCCACCTCGAGCCGGACGCCGTCGTGGTTCGTGGTGACGGCGCCGGTCTCCTGCAGCAGGTTCAGCAGGCCGGTGATCCGCCGGGCAGGGGAGGTTGTCCCTGCGGCCAGCGCCTGCGGCGGGAGCGGCCGGCCCGCTTCGCGCAGTACGGTGAGGACCGCCCGCAGCGCGGCCTGGTCGGGGGTGTGGGTGGCGAAGTAGCGCCGCAGGCCGAGGTCCTCGGAACGGTAATGCAGCACGGCGGCGGCGGGCCGGCCGTCCCGTCCGGCCCGGCCGATCTGCTGGTAGTAGCTGTCCAGGGATTCGGGGATGTCCGCGTGGAGGACGAAGCGGACGTCGGGCTTGTCGATGCCCATGCCGAACGCGGTGGTCGCCGCCACCACGTCCAGGCCGCCGTCGAGGAACTGCTGGTGGACAAGCTCCCGCTCGGCGGGCGTGCGGCCGGCATGGTAGGCCGCGGCGCGCAGGCCGTTCCGGGACAGTAACGCGGTGTACTTTTCGGTATCCTTCCGCTTGGCGGCGTACACCAGCCCGGGCCCGTGACTCCCGGTGACCAGCCCCGTGACCTGGCTCAGGACCGCCCGGCGTTTGTCCTTGTCCCCGTGGTGGCGGATCACCTCCAGCCGGATGTTGGGCCGGTCGAAGCCGTGGACCAGGACCAGCGGGGCGTCCATGCCGAGGCGGGCCAGGATCTCCTCGCGCACCGGGGGAGAGGCGGTGGCCGTCAGCGCGGCGGTGGCCGGGTTCCCCAAGCGCTCGCGAACCTCGCCGAGACGGAGGTAGTCGGGCCGGAAGTCGTGGCCCCAGGAGGAGACACAGTGGGCCTCGTCCACCACAAACAGCGCGATGTTCAGGGCCGCGATCCGTTCCACCGTGCTGGGCTTGGCCAGCTGCTCCGGGGCGAGGAAGAGAAACGCCGCCCCGCGGCTTTCCACTGCCTGCCAGGCGCGCTCCTGCTCCGCGGCGCTGTGCGAGGAGTTGACCGCGACGGCGCCGCCGGGCCCCGCCGCTGCGCGCAACCCGTCCCGCTGGTCCTCCTGCAGGGAGATCAAGGGGGAGACGACGACGGTGGGCCGGTGCCGCCGGCGGTGCAGCAGGAGGGCGGGGACCTGGTAGATGGCCGACTTCCCGTAGCCGGTGGGCATGACAGCGAGGACGTCCCGGCCGGTGGCGAGGGCGCGCATTCCGGTGAGCTGGCCTTCGCGGAGGTGCGGCAGGCCAAAGGTGACGTCCGCGATCCGGCGGAGTTCGACGTCGGCGGGGGCCTCGGTCATGAGTTCAGCTCCGTTGCGACAGGTGAGGTGAGGCGGGGCAGGCAGGTGCCGGCCGTTGTGTTCAGGGTAGGACTTCCCGGGAAAGTCACAAAAAGCGCTTCGTGTTGCCGGGAAGGCCGGTCTTGCCCTGACCGGGACAAAGGTCCCTCGGCAGCGGGGCCGTTTCTGAGTAGGGTGGCCCCATGCAGAAGATATCGCTCGATGCCCTTGCCCGTCAGCAACTGGCGGCTGCGGTCGCGGCACCGAGCGGGCGGGCTGCGGATACGGCGTTCGGCGGCCATGAGAAGACGCTCCGCCAGACGGTGATGGCCTTTCGGGCAGGGACGCAGCTGAGCGAGCACCAGAACCCCGGCGAAGCGACGGTCTTTGTGCTCCGGGGCTGCGTGCGCCTGCGCTCCGGCAAGGAATCCTGGCAGGGGAAGACCGGGGACCTGCTGATCGTGCCGGACGGGCTGCACAGCCTGGAAGCGGAAGAGGACTCGGCGATCCTGATGACCGTCGCGAAAATCAAGACCTGACGGCCGGGCCGCAGGCCGGGAGACCAGTCGAGTCGATCGGCCGGGGCCGGAGTACCGATAGGAGCTGGAGATGACTGTCGTTCCCTACCAAGAGGTTCCACAGACCCGGCGGTGGTGGGCGCGGGCCGCCTATTTTGCGGTCCTCTGCGCGGCAGTGGTCCCGCTGGTGGCTGCTGGTGTGGCGGGCACTGTCGCACTGCTCCTGACCAGTACCGGCGGCGTCGTTGTCACCGTGGTGGGGATCTACTGGTTCCTGATCAGCCGTGGCGTTCTGCGCTGGTGTGCGCTGGCGCTGGCGGTGCTCGCCCCGCTGGTTGTCCTGTTCCTCTTCATTCAAGCCGGTCTGCTGTTGGAGGTCATGATCTCCGTGGGGCTGGTGTTTGTGGCGCTGGTCTGTGCCCGCGCTGCCCTCCGGGAGCGCCGGGAGGGGTCCAAGATGACCGAGCACCCTGCCCCCACCGTGCAGCATCCCTTCGTGGTGATGAATCCGCGCTCCGGCGGGGGCAAGGTGGTGAAGTTCGAGCTGCAGCGGAAAGCGGAGGAACTCGGGGCCGAGGTGGCGCTCCTGGAGGGCCCGGGCAAGGTGGATATCGCGGCCCTGGCCCGGGATGCCGTGGAGCGCGGAGCGGACCTGCTCGGCGTCGCCGGGGGTGACGGCACCCAGGCGCTGGTGGCCGGCATCGCGGCCGAGCACAACCTGCCGTTCCTGGTGATCAGCGCCGGCACCCGCAACCATTTCGCCCTGGATCTCGGCCTGGACCGGGAGGACCCCACGGGCTGCCTGGATGCCCTCCGTGACGGGGTGGAGCTGCACGTCGACCTGGGCAGGATTAACGGCCGCACCTTCGTCAACAATGCCTCCTTCGGGGTCTATGCCGAGGTGGTGCAGAGCCCGGAGTACCGCGATGACAAGGCCGGTACCGTGCTGCAGATGCTGCCGGACTTGATCAGTGGCGCCAAGGGCGCGCGGCTGCACGCCCGGATGGACGGCACTACTGTCGACGGGCCCCAGGCGGTGCTGGTGAGCAATGGCCCGTACGGCAGCAACGACCTCGCCGGCCTGGGCCGCCGCACCCGGCTCGACCGGGCCGTGCTCGGTGCGGTGGCGCTCTCGACCTCCAGCACCCGGAAAGCTGTCGGCCTGCTGCGGAGGGCGACGAAGCGTGGCCTGATCCAGCGCACCGCGGTGGAGGTGGTGGTCGACGCCGATGTGCCCGAGATCCCGGTCGGAGTGGACGGCGAGGCGCTGCTGCTTCCCACCCCGGTGCGGTGCACCATCGAACCTGCCGCGCTGCGCGTTTTGGTTCCGCGGAATCGTCCCGGCGTTCCACCCGCACAGCCGGCGCTGGACCTGGTCCGGCTCCGCGAGCTGGCGTTGGGGCACCGGGCGGCGGTGCACGCCCCTGCGGCCGCCGGCAGCTGACGGCAGGGCCTGCCCGTACGGACTGGCGACGGCAGACTCGCCCGGCGTCGGGCGCAGCATTGAGATCTTCGCGGACGAACTCCGGCGTACGATGACGTTAATGGGCGTGGCACCACGCACTAACGAATTCTGAACATGCAGGCACCCAGAGCCCTCCTCCCGCAGAGTTGCGGGAACCGAGGGACTCTTTGAACAGCGAAGGAAACCATGCGCACCCGATATCTCCTCCCCGTTCTCACCATAGCCACAGCCCTCGCACTCTCCGGCTGCGTCGACAACAGCGAACCGGCCGCCACCGGCGGGGCATCCGGAACCGCTGACGCCATCGACGTAAAAAAGAATGACTCGATTGCCGCGATGCTCCCGGAGAAAATGAAGAGCGCCGGCGTGCTAAACGTGGGCATGTCCAACAACTACCCGCCCAACGAGTTCAAGGACGATAATGGTCAGCCGGCCGGTTGGGCAGTGGACCTGACCAACGCGCTGGGCCAGGTCATGGGCCTGAAGGTCAACTTCGACATCGGCACCTTCGACAACATAATTCCGGCAGTGAGGGCAGGAAAGGATGACATGGGAGTGTCCTCCTTCACCGACACGCTGGAACGCGAAAAGCAGGTGGATTTCGTCAACTACTACTCCGCCGGAATCCAGTGGGCCACCACGAAGGACAAGACCGTGGACCCCGACAATGCCTGTGGGCTTAAGGTCGCCGTCCAGGCCCTCACCTACCAGGACTCGAACGAGGTGCCGGCAAAGTCGAAGGCCTGCACCGACGCCGGCAAGCCCGCCATCACCATCTTCAAGTACGACGCCCAGGACCAGGCCACCAACGCCCTGGTGGTGGGACAGGTGGACGCGATGAGCGCCGATTCGCCAGTCACCCTCTTCGCGATCTCCAAGACCAAGGACAAACTGCAGACCGCCGGCGACGCCTTCGAAGTTGCACCCTACGGGATGCCCGTGGCCCAGGGCAGCGAATTTACGCCGGTCCTCCAGAAGGCCCTCCAGTCGCTGATCGACGACGGCACCTACACCAAGATCCTGTCCAAGTGGGGCGTTGAAGCCGGCAGCGTCGAGACGGCGGCCCTCAACGTGGCAGCCAAAGGGTAATAGCAGATGAGCGAGCCGGAATCCGACCGGATGATTGAGGCGGAACCCGGCAAGGCCGGGGAATCCGGCAGGACTCCGCGGACCCGCAGGGGACGGCACGACGACGATGCGCCGCCGGAGGAGATCGTCGCCATTCCGCTGCGCCACCCCTGGCGGAACGCGGTGGCGGTGTTACTCGCCCTCGGGCTGGCGGTCTTTGTGCTGGACGCCGCCCAGCGCTCGGACTACGGCTGGCCGGACGTGGGCAAATACATCTTCGACCGCCGGATCAGCCAGGCTGCGTGGGTGACGTTGTGGCTGACCGTCTACGCGATGATCGGCGCAATCATCATCGGCCTGCTGCTGGCCGTCATGCGGCTCTCGCCGAACCCGGTGCTGAAGAGCATCGCCTGGCTCTATATCTGGATCTTCCGGGGAACCCCGGTGTACGTGCAGCTGGTCTTCTGGGGCATCGTGTCCCTGATCTATCCGGTGTTCACACTCGGCATTCCGTTTATGGACCCGTGGGTCACCATCCCGAATGAGGTCTTCACCAACCTCTTCATCACCGCCGTGATCGGGCTGGCCCTGAACGAAGCCGCCTACATGTCCGAGATCGTGCGTGCTGGGCTGTTGTCCGTGGACGAGGGCCAGGAGGAAGCCTCGACGGCGCTGGCCATGTCCTGGGGGCAGACCATGCGGTTCGTCGTGGTTCCGCAGGCCATGAAGATCATCATTCCGCCCACCGGCAACGAGGTGATCTCGATGCTCAAGACCACCTCCCTGGTGGCCGCGATTCCGTTGAGCATTGACCTTTACGGCGTGTCCCGCGGCATTTCCGCGGTGACGTTCACTCCGGTGCCGCTGCTGATTGTGGCGTCCCTCTGGTACCTGCTCTTCACCTCCATCCTGATGGTGGGACAGCACTTCATTGAGAAGCGGTTCTCCCGCGGAACCGGACGGGTCAAGGCCGACAAGGAACCGGCGACGCCGGGACCGGCACCGACGGCGGTTCCCGGCGGGCCCACCCCACCGATCAGCACAGATTTTGGAGGAAAAGGATGACGGACGCGCCGATGGTGCTCGCGGAGCGGGTCTCCAAGAATTTCGGCACCAACAAGGTGCTGCGCGGGATCAGCCTGGAGGTGGACCACGGCGAGGTGCTCTGCATTGTGGGCCCCAGTGGTTCGGGCAAGTCGACGTTCCTGCGCTGCATCAACCACCTGGAACGGGTCGACGGCGGCCGGCTTTCGGTCGACGGACAGCTCGTTGGCTACCGTCAAAAGGGAGACAAGCTCTACGAACTGAAACTCAAGGAAGCAGCCTTCCAGCGCCAGGAAATCGGGATGGTGTTCCAGCGGTTCAACCTGTTTCCGCACCTGACCGCGGTGGAGAACATCACCCTCGCCCCCATCCGGGTGAAGGGTCTGTCCAAGGCGCAAGCCACCGCCCGGGCCATCGAACTGCTGGAGCGCGTGGGTCTGGGCGACAAGGGGGACGCCTATCCGGCGCACCTGTCGGGCGGGCAGCAGCAGCGCGTGGCCATCGCCCGCGCGCTGGCCATGGACCCCAAGCTGATGCTCTTCGACGAGCCGACCAGCGCCCTGGACCCCGAACTGGTGGGCGAGGTGCTGGACGTGATGAAGGAACTGGCCAAGAGCGGCATGACCATGATCGTGGTGACCCATGAGATGGGGTTCGCCCGCGAGGTGGCGGACACGCTGGTCTTCATGGACGAAGGCGTGGTGGTGGAGGCCGGACCACCCCGGGAGATCCTGAGCAATCCGCAGCATGACCGGACCAAGACGTTCCTTTCCAAGGTCCTCTGACGCCGTTCTCTGACGCCGGCAGTTGACCGCGCGGCGGCGGGACTCCGGGCGGGCAGTCGTTCCGCGGGCCCGAGCACTGGCACATCCACGACGTCATCGCCCGTATAGCGTGATGCCGGCGTCACGGGAGGCAGTCTTTTCGGTTGCCGTCGTGGGGAGCTCCCCGGAATTCCGGGGGTTCCCCGCGTCACGCAGGGCCAAAAGCCTGCCCTGCGTGACGCGTCAGCCGGTCCGGCGCGGCGGAATCTGGTGTCCGGTTCGATTTTGGCCGGCACCGTGGGACAGACTGTTGCCGTGAGCAACTCTCCCCGGACGGGCCTCGCCGTCGCCGGACTCAGCCTGGGCACGGCCCTGAACCCGCTGAACTCCTCGATGATCGCTGTCGCCCTGGTGGTGCTGCGCGCTGATTTCGGGCTCGACGTCGCCACCGTCACCTGGGTGATCACCTCCTTCTACCTCACCTCCGCGGCGGGCCAGCCGCTCATGGGCCGGTTCGCGGACCGCTTCGGCCCGCGGCGGCTGTTCATGATCGGCATGGCGCTGGTGGCCGTGACCTGCGCTCTGGCCCCGTTCGCGCCGAACTTCGCCGTGCTCTGCGTGGCCCGCGCCGTCATGGCCCTCGGCACGGCCGCCGCCTACCCGAGCGCCGTGGTGATGGTCGGCGTGCTGGCGAAGCAGGCGAACGTGAAGTCCACGCGGCCGCTGGGCCGGATCCAGATGGCCAACACCTCCGCGGCGGCCGTCGGGCCGGTGGTGGGCGGCCTGCTGGTGGGCTTCGTCGGCTGGGAGGCCCTGTTCCTTATCAACGTCCCGCTGGCCCTGGCCGCGATTCTCCTGGTCCGCCGCTTCGCCCCGGCAGACCAGGACCGGGAACACGGCCGGGCCTCGGAGCTGCTGCGGGACTCGGACATCCCCGGCATCCTGGCCTTCATCGGTTCCATGGTTTTGGTGATGATGGCACTGCTCAACGTGCTGCCGGCCTTCCGCTGGTGGCTGCTCGGCGGAGGCACCCTGCTGGCCGTGCTCTTCGTGTGGCGCGAACTGCGCTTCGCCCCGCCGTTCCTGGACCTGCGGCTGCTGGGCAGGAACCGGCCGCTGCTGCTGGTCTATCTGGGGTTCGCCCTGTTCAGCGCCGTCTACTACTTCGCCTTCTTCGGCCTGCCGCAGCTGCTGCAGGAAGCCGGCGGCTACGAGCCCGCCGTCGTCGGCCTGCTGATGCTGCCGCTGGCCGCGATGTCGGTGGTGGTGACGCCGGTCGCGGTCCGTGCCATCGACCGGATCGGGGTCAAACGGGTGCTGGTCTCCGGCGTCGTTCTGCTCATGATGGCCTCCGCGACCATGTGGCTGCTGACCGCCTCGTTCGCCATCCCGCTGGTGCTGGCGCTGACCGCGTTCCTGGGCGTGCCGTACGGGGTGGCCAGCATCGCCTACAACCAGGGCATGTACCTCTCCACCCGGCCGGAGGAGCGGGGCGTGGCCGCCGGGATCTTCCAGACCTGCCGGTATCTCGGGGCGATCACGGCCACCGTGCTGATCGGCATCTTCTACGGCACCGGCGTGAACCAGGCCAACTGGGGGCTCATGGTGTTTGTCATGCTGGGACTCGGCGCGGTGGTGTTCGTGGTGTCGCTGCTCTGGCGGGAGCGACGAGGCTGAGGGCCGCCGGCGCGGACTCCGACGCCGTCTCAGACTCCGTCTCCCCGCCGGATGGGCGCTCGCCGTCAACGTGATACTGCCGCAGGACGTTGGACCGGGACGGGTCCTTGAGCTTCTCCATCGCTGCGGCCTCGATCCGGCGGACGCGGTCTCGGGTCATCCCAAAAACTTTCGCCACCGCGTCCAGGGTTTCCGCTCCGCCGCCCGCCAGGCCGAAGCGCATCGCAATGACCCGGGCCTCCCGGTCCTCGAGCGTGCCGAGTGCGGCCTGTAGCTGCGCCTGCATCTGTTGATGGAAGAGCGCATCGGCCGCGTCGGGCGCGGAGGAATCCCACAACTGCTCGGCCAAGGCTTCGGTTCCACCCTTGCCGTCAGGCACCTGCCAGTCCAACGAACAAACTGGCTGGTCCAGGGTCAGCAGACACTCAATCTTTTCGATCGAATTGTGGGTCAGCTGGCTGAGGTCTTCCGTGCTGCACACGGTCCCTGTCATGGCGGCCGTCCGTTGTGCTGACCGGACTTTCTGCAGCTGATTGACGACGTCACCAGGCAGCCGGATCAGTCGGGCCTGGTCAGCCAGCGCCCGGGTGATGGCGCTCCGGATGTGCCACGTGGCGTGGGTGGAGAATCTGAAACCCCTGGTGAAGTCGAACGTGCGGACGGCCTTGTGCAGCCCAAGGTTTCCTTCCTGGATCACGTCCTCAAAATCAAGGCCCCGGTGGGTGTGGTGCTTGGCGATCGACACCACGAGCCGGAGGTTGGCGAGGAGCAGCGCCTCGACGGCACGCTTGCCCAGAAGGACCATGGCCCGAAGCTCCCGTTCGTCCTGACCGGGCCGCGGTGTATTCGCCAGGAGATGTTCCGCGAAAAGCCCGGCCTCGATCTGTTGCGCCAGTTCCACTTCCTGCCCGGCGGTGAGCAGGCCGTAGTGGCCGAGCCGGCGCAGGTAGTCCCCGACGGCGTCGTCGGTGACCCCGCCGCTGGGCGAGGAAGTAGTGGTGACGATTGCCTCGTGGATCCGGTCAGCCATGTCAGCCCCTGTCGGACGGTTCAAGCTCTTGAACGCAGACTACGTGGCCGGTGTGACAATATCCGGGGCACGGGCGGACCCTGCAAAGGCGGTAGCCAAGGCATCTTGACAGGCTCGAAAACCCGGCATAGGTTCTGCCTTAACAGGGCATTTCGCCCGTTCCACACCACTTTTCCACAGTCATTGTCGGCGCTCCGCGCGGGGCACACTGCCAGGAATGGCAGCCTGACGGCGTGGGTTTGTGCGGCGTGCCCGATCAACGCGCTGGGGGATCCCATTCGGTCTCTCGCCCATAAGGAGTCGGAAATGTCTGAAGGTATTGGTCTGTTAGAGCGGTTCTACAGGGATGTCATGGAGAACGGAAATCTCGCTCTCATCGATGAGATGGCGACGGAAAGCTACGTCGATCACGAAGAGGGCCTCCCGGGACAACCCGCCGGCAAAGAGGGGGTGAAATTCTTCGTGACCACGATGCGGTCGGCTTTCCCGGATATCAAGGTCAAGGAGATCGCGCCCTCCATGAGCGCCGGAAACATGGAGGCGGGCCACGTCGTCCTGACGGGCACCCATCGTGGAGAATTTGCCGGCATCCCGGCAACGGGCAGGAGCGTCGAGTTCGACTGCACTGACATCATCCGTGTCGAGGAGGGCCGGGTGGCCGAGCACTGGGGCACCACGGACAACATGGCCCTCATGCAGCAGATCGGCGCCATGGCTATGGCCTGAGTCAAAACGACGCGCGACGGCGGCCGGCAAGACCGCCGCCGGGCACGGACAGAGGCTGTCCACGTTCCAGCTGGAAACGCGGACAGCCTTTCGATTGCTCTGTTTGCTCCGTTGCATCAGGCGGCCTGTGATGTGCCCGGACCTCAAGGCACAGCAAAAGCCGTGACGCTAGTTCGTGTCCGGATCCCCAGGCCGCAGGTGCCGGTGGTGCAGCTTGTAGCTGTCGAACACATCGGAGGAGGTGGTTCCTGAATGGCCGAAGTTGCCGCGAAGGACCTCCGCGAGTCCGTCCAGCGCTGCGTGAAGCATCCGGCCGGCGAACTGGAGTTCAGAGTTGTCGCTTCGCTGGGCCTGGGATGCCAGCTCCTGGGCGTAGGCAACTGTGGCCGGCAGGGAGCCGCGCTGGTCGACTTCACGGAAATAGTAGGTTTCATGGAACGCGAGCAGGTCGATGCTCACCAAAGCCACGTTTCCGGCCATAGACTCCAGCAGCCCGGCAGCATGCCGGGGTTCCAAAGACAGCACCCCTGCAGGACCTGCAGCCTCCCTGAACAGGTTCAGCTCGTGGGCGAGGGCCCTGCGGCGGTTGAGGGCCGGGTACATCTGCAGGATCCAGGTGACCGTTGCTGTCAGCAAGCCGAAACCGGTGACGGCCTGCAGGGCCACCACCAGCCTGAGCAGCGGTCCCGCCGGCACGATTTCGCCGAACCCCACAGTGGAAAGCGTGACCAGGGAGATGTAGAGCGCTTCGGCGAAGTCGGCCCGCTGCGGCACCCCGGCACCGTGAATAAAACCGTCCGGCAAATGGGGCAAGTACAGCAGGGCCCACCCCAGAGCTGCCAGGGCTGCCCAGGCGCCAATGACGGCGGCCATGGCCAAAGGTGCTGCGATGAACGAGCCCCGGCCCCGCAGTTTTCTGGCCACCAGCCAGAATCCGCGCATGATCGCCCGCCCTACAGGCCCAGAACCGTGCGGGTAGAGGAGCGTACGAAATACGTCAACGAGCATCAGCAGAACCAGCCCGGCCCCCAAAATTGTCCAGAGCGTGCCCTCGAAGTCCATGCCTCATCTTACGGGCGGCACTGCTTCGAAACCGCCATGGACATCACGGGACTGGCTGACGCCTCCGCGGGGCGGTCAGCTGGTCAAGGCCGGGATGATGGCGCCCGAGAACACCTGCCAGGCGAGGGCGGTCTTGGCGAAGAGGCTGAGAGTGATGTAGACCCGTTCGCCGTAGAGGTAGTCGCGCCACGGACCCACCTGGCGGTATTGGAGCCACTGGTTGATCGCGAAGGTGTTGAAGAACAGGAACAGCGAGATGATGATGCCGTAGACGAAGGCGGGCGGCCCTACCGTGCTCGTCGACCCGGGGGAAAGGAAATAGATCAGGATCGCGATCCAGGGCACCACCCCGGCCAGGGACCCCAAAATGAAGGGCAGGAAATTGCCGCTGCCAGGTTTCTCGTATTTTTCCTGCAGTGCACCGAAACCGATCATCGCGGCATTGGCGGCGAAGAGTGAGAGCAGGGCGGCGATATCGGAGATCCCTGTGGTCTGGGCGATGAGCCAGATCATCACGGACGAACTGAGCGAGTACTCGACCCAGCGGAAGTAGTTGTGGTTCGCCCTGAGCCCGGCACCGTAGCGCGGGAAGAACAGGGGCGACGCCACGGCGAAGTGGAACAGCGCTGAAAGGGCGAGGAACACGACAACACCCGCACCCACGTTGACGGCAAAGAGTTCCACGCGCTCAGGTGGTACCGGGAAGCCGGGAGGACCCGCCAGGTAGTCCGCGGTCACACCAAAAGTGACCTGGGTGCTCAGCATGGTGAGGACGATCGCAAAGCCGATGGCCTGGACGAGGTGAAGAGTGCCAGCCACAAGGTTGTAAGGGCGAAGACGGCGGATGCTGTCATCGGCGGTCCGGGTTGTGCGCGCCATGGGTGCTCCTCGATGAGCCTGCGAACAGTACGTGTTGCCCACGATAGCAGTTAGGCGCCCGCGCGTGGTCGTGTCCCGGGAGCGGGCGCCTCCCGCCGTCGTCGTGCGTTTAGACCTTCGGTGACTATGCCTTGGGCAGCTTCAGTCCGCGCTCTTCCATAACGGTGCGCAGGCGGGTGGGGTAGTCACTGATGATGCCGTCCACGCCGAGATCCATCAGGCGGTGCATGTCCGCCGTGGTGTTCACGGTCCAGGGGATGACCGGCAGGCCGAGTTCGTGGGCCTCCGCGATCATGCCGGGGGTGACGGAGCGGAAGGCGGGGGAGATGACGTCGTAGCCCTGGGCTGCCGCGGCCTTGGCGAGGGATCCGCCGTAGGTGTCGATGTCGATGCCGCCGAGGTTGGGGCTGGCGCCGGGCTGGCCGACCGCAAGCCAGGCGTCGCCGCTGGACAGGGCAACGAGCGGCAGCTCCGGGGCGATCTCCTTGGTCAGGTTCAGCGATGACCAGTCGAACGACTGCACCGTGGTGCGGTCCGCCATGCCGGAGGCCTGGATTTCGGAGACCACGGCCTTGGTCAGCGCCACCATGCCCTCGCCGCCGATCTGGCTGCTTTCCACCTTGGTCTCGATGTTGAGGCGGACCTTCTTGGCGCCGGAGTCGCGCACCAGCGCGAACACGTCCTTGAGCTCAGCGATCCGGTTTCCCTCGATCACGTCCTGCTCCGGGTACCCCTTCAACTGGATGAACCCGCAGTCCAGCGTCTTGACCTGGGCCAGCGACAGCTCGGCAACCCGGTCGCCGACATACGGGAAGGCGGCGTCGCCCGGTGCAGCCGGCGCAGTGTCCACGCACTTGTCGGCCTGGATGGTGTCGTCGTGCCAGACGATGGTCTTGCCGTCCGAGGTCAGGTGGGTGTCCAGTTCCAGGGTGGTCACGCCCAGCTTCAGGGAGTTGGCGAAGGCGGCCAGGGACTCCTCGGTCCACTCGCCGCGGCCTCCCCGGTGTGACTGGAGGTCAAAGGAACCGTTGCTCTCGTTGGTCTTGATGCCGGTTTTTGCCTGGACGGCAGCCGTTGCTGAAGTGTTCGACGACGGCGCGGGGCCGGCTTCGGCGTGTGAAGCGGCGACGGCGGGGCCCGCCAGGGAGGCGATGAGCGCGGCGGTGGCCGCGGCAGTCAGGACTGTGCGCATGGTGGTGGTTCCTCCTGGGTGACGGTTACCGGCGCTGCGCCGGCAACCCGACAACCCTAGGGAGGCGAGATGGACTGCTGTGTTCAGGGAACTGGACCCCGGGTGAATACTTCATCGACGGCGTCCGGCGGAGACGGCTTAGGGCCGCCCTCCACTCGACGCCAGAGCAGAGGGGCGCGGGGTTACGGCTTCCGCCAGGATGCCGCTGACGAAACGCAGTATCTCCTCGCCCGCCAGGACACCGGACGCCGACGTCACCGTCAGGTTCGGCCGGGAGAAGCCGTCGCTGTCGAGTTCGCCGTGCGACGGGCGGATGGCGATGTCGGCCAGCTCAAGAATGCCCGCATCCAGCCGCGAGTCGCCCGCGGCTACAAGAAGACCTGCCCCGCTCCGCCGCCGGACCTCATCCACCGCGGCTTCCTTGGTGATGGGGGCCGGCACGCAGTAGAGCTTCCGTCCCTGCAAGGAAATGGTCCAGCCGCGGGCGTTGCACCAGGCGCCGAGCTCGTCCAGGTACGCGTCGGGCATCGCCTGACGGTCCACGATCGAGTACACAAAGACGTCTTCGGCGGTGCGGACCCTCAGGATTGCGGGGTTTGCCCCGCTGCCCGTCAGATGGCCCAGCACGTCGTCCAGGGGCGCACAATCTGCCCCCAGGGACCGCTGGATGTGGCGCGACCAGTCGCGGTCCGGCTCGCCGTCGTGCAGGAGCACGGCGCCGTTCGTCGTCACGGCGTACCCCTGGCCGAAGCCAGGCAGCCGCACGCGGGTGAACTGGGCCTGGGTGCGGGTGGTGACGGGCACGAAGACGCTCCGCCCCACGATCCCTTCCAGCAATTCCTCCGCGGCCCGGGTCATGAAGGACAGCGGTGCCGCGTCATAGACTTCGGCGACCACCATCCGGGGCGCCTGGTGGTCGCTTCCCACCAGGGCCATGGAGTTCGCCGAGTAGATCAAGGTCCGGTCCAGGTCGCTGGCCACCATCACCGGGGCGGCGCTTGGGTGAACGCTCATACGTCGGCCACCGCCTTGCCGTCTGCGCCGGTCGCTCCCGGTGTGTGGATCGGGTGGATCAGTCCGACACAGCTGTAGGCCAGGCCCGGAACCTCCAGCACCTCGACGCCGCGCTGTTCGGCCAGGTGCAGCACGTGGGCGAGCTCCGGCATGGCGTCAGGGTGCACCAGCACTTTCCAGGGCACGCGCCGCAGGAGGACCCTCGTGGTTTCGCCGACGCCAGGTTTGACGAGGTTCACGTTATTAATCCCGAAACTGCGGCTGATCTCCTCGACGGCGGACCATCCGGACCAGTCTGCTTCCGGGAGCTCCGCGATGTTTGAGGGGGAGTGGGCTGCTGCCCGGAGGACGTCGTCGCGAACGCCGGGGAACTGGGCCGTGACCGCTGACAGGAAGTCGTTGGAGACGTCGCTGCCGGAGAGCTCCGAGTAGAACTTGGCCCCGTGGAAATCGCCGGGCCCGATCAGCGCCTTGTTGTACACGGTGCGTGAGACGAGACCGGAGACAGTCGAGTTCAGGCAGGCCGAGGGGACCAGATAATCCTCCCGCGTGCCGAAGATCCGCACGCAGTGCCCCGGGTCCGCGAGGACCGCAAGGTCCGGCCGGAACGCCGGCCCGTCGGTCTGCCGGAAGAGGTCGACGGCGGCGGCGAGCTCGCGGGCGATCGCTCCCTTCCCGGTCCAGCCGTCGACGAACATAACATCCTCCGGGCGGTGCCGGGAGGCGAGATAGCCGAGTGCGGTCTGGTCGATGCCGAGCCCGCGAACGATGCTGATGGCATAGTGCGGCAGCTTCAGTCCGTGGACTTCCCAGGCCCACCGCTTCATCAGAATTCCCACGGGGGTTCCGGCGCGGGCGAGGGACACCAGCACGGGCGCGTCGCCGCGCAGCTTCAGGACCTGCTCGGTGAGCGTCCCGACGGCGTGGGCGATCCGGCCGGCCGAGCCTTCCAGCGCGTCCTGGAACAAGGCGCTGTACTCGGGCGAGGGTTCGAATTCCTGCGGCAGCGATTCGGCGTAACTGGCCTTCCCGGACTGGATCGCGGCTTCACGCTCGGCCTTGGGCGCTTCCAGCTGCGCAGAACTCAGGTCCTTCAGCAGCCACTCCACGTCCTCCGGCAGATAGGAGCCAAACGCGGGCCCGGTCAGCGGCGGCGGGAACGTTGACTGGACCGGCAGCAGAACAAGCCGGACGTCGTCGGTGCTGCCGGCAACGGCCTCGGCGATCCTGCCGGGGGACAGGAGCCCGGACTCCGCGGTGCCGGGTTCCGCCATGATCACCACAGTGTCGAAGCGCCCTTCGGGGTGCATGAAGTTGTAGGCAAACCGCGGCCCGAGCCCGTCCGGGGCGTCGTCGTCGCTGTCAAAGGAAATCGCGGAACGGATCGCGTAGCCCGGTTCATCCAACGCGGCGATCGGTGAGCGGGTACTGGTGGAATAGCGGATGTCGGCGTCAGGGCGCAGGTCCTGCAGCCGGGCGGCGACCGCCAGGGGCAGGGCCATGAATTCCTCCGTGGCGAGGACCAGCACCCGGGCTCCCGCCCCGGCGCTGCTGCCGAGGTCCGCGGCCAGGGCGTCTGCGATGAGGGCCGCCTGGTCCGGATCGGGACGCCCGGCCACGCCGAAGCGGGCGCTGCGGATTGGCGGCACGATTCCGTTCAGGTCGACCACCTGGATCCGGCCGGGGCCGGGGACCGCTGAGCCGGGGAGGGGGAGCGGGAGGCTGCTGATCAGGTCCGCGGCGTCCGCAGCGAGCGTTTCCGGCAGGTCGATGCTGCCCTGCGCCAGTGCCACGGCGCTGATTGTGGTGCCGAGTTCGTGTGCCAGGTCATCCAGGCGGCTCCGGTCTGCCGCGGAGCGCAGGTCCACCAGGGAGGCGACAACGTACTGGCGGTGCGGGGCTGTGCGGTGCAGTTCGCGGATGGTGTTGATGATTGTGGCGCCGGTGCTCAATTCGTCATCCACGAGGACCACGGTGCCGGCCAGGTCCAGGGCGGCACGGCTGGTCGGCAGCAGCTGATGGGAGGTTGCATGCGAATGCACTTCCTCGAACGCGCCGTACGGCTCCACCCCGCTGCTGCTCTGCCGGGTGGAGTGGATGTAGTAGGTGCCCAGTTGACCGGCCACCAGCTGGCCCAGCCCGGTCGCGGTTTCCGCGTAACCGATGGTCACGACGCCGGGCAGTTCTGTCTGGTGTCGGGCGAGCAGGTCGCACAGGTCTGTCACGGCGGCCATCCGGGTGCGCCGTTCGTCCTGGTCCGGGGCGGTCCCGCCGTCCGGGCATGATTTCCCGTCCAGCAGGCGCCCCAGCCGGTCCACGGCCTCGTCGATGACGGCGCCCAGCGATTCGGCGCTCAGCGATCCTGCGGGTGTGTCCGGGCCGGGCGCGTTCAGGCCGGAGGCGTCGGGACCGGAGGCTGTGGGGACCTGGAGTTCCCGGATGACCAGGAGCCCCAGCAGCTGGCCCGCCGACGTCGCGATCCCGGGTTCGGTGGGGACGTGCTTGGCGAGCACCCGGGAGACCAGCAGATGGGCCCGTTTGGGATTGCGCCGCAGCGCCAGCCCGACCAGGGCCTTCACCGGCAGCACGCTGCGGCCGGGATCTGAGGCCACGTCGACGCCGAGGGCGTCGCGCACGTAACCGCCGCTCCAGGGGGCATCCGTCAAGAGTTGCTTCACCGCATGCTCGCTTCCAGTAGTTCGACAAAATTGACGCCGGGCCTCGCGACCCCGAAGGCCCTGGCACGCAGCAGGGTGCGCTCCGCCCAGGCACGGTGGGGCTTCGCTTCATTCATCTTGTTCCCATAGGACGACGCCTTCACGCCTCCCCCTGAGCTCCCGGTAATGTCCAGGGCATCGAGGTATTCCTCGTGGCTCACGACGCACATGGCGTGCACCACGGGCACGTGGCTGGGATGGATGACCGTCTTGCCCAGCAGTCCGTTCGCGAGATCCAGTTCGATCTCCCGAATCAGGCCGTCCAGATTGTCCAGCAGGATGCGCTTGCGGAGCCGGCCCTCGTTGACGGCTTCGAACGGGGTGGACCGCAGTTGGGGCCGCAGGATCCGTTCTGTGTTGACGAAGTGTTCCCAGACGGGGCCGGAGATGACCCAGCCGTCCTGCGGGCGGCCGAAGATGTTCACAATGTCGCCAATAATGTTCGCGACCACCTTGACGTTGTAGATGGTCAGGTCGCGGGAACGCCGCAGGCCGAAGGCACTGGACATGTCCGTGGCACCGATCCGGACGCACAGCACCAGGTCACGGAACTCCTCGATGAGGGCCAGGTTGTCCGTCAGGACACGGACGCGTGACTCCAGATGGGTTGTCGAAAGGTCCTCGATGATCGGCATCGCCCTGAGGGGGTGTTCCTTGGAGTCCCCGGTGCGTCCGGCTTCGAAGTTCAACAGCTGCAGTGCCGTCAGGAAGGCGCGCCCGCGGCCTGTCTCGTTCTCGAACTTGGGCAGGACGAAGCCGTAGACGACGCCGAGAGCGGCACCTGCCCGGCGTCCGACGTCGAGCAGCTGTTCGGGCGTACGGCACCGGATGAAAATCAGAGGGAGCCCGTCAGGATCGTCCAGCGACAGTTCCTCCAGGGCAGCGAGCAGGTTCTCCTCCGCGGCGGGCACGTCCTCGTCGGGCACGGCGTCTTCGAGGCAGATGACGGTGCTGAGGCAACCTGCCTCGGCTTGTTTCCGGATTCCGGCTGCCAGTGAGCTTCTCGTGGCCGGCGAGTAGAGGGTGGCACCCAGTGCGACGGCCAGCAGGCCGGGGTCCGAGGTGCGGTGAAGGAGTTCGGGGCGCAGGTGGAAGAGCCGATCCCTGACGGATTCGGCCAAGACATTGAAGTGCTGCATCGTCCCTTAGCTGGTATCAGTAGTGTGCTGCCGGATCAGCGCTGGAGGACCCGTTGGTCCAGTGGAATGGTCATGGTGAAACCGAAGATAGCCCAGATGGCTGCGTCGGAGGCGTCTGCAGGGACGAACTCGGCGCGGATTTCCAGAACCGCGCCAACCCGCACGACGTACAGAACGCTCCGCAACCCGGCATCGTTCCGGGCAGCAACCGTAGCGGCCGCGCCGTCGAAGACTCCGACTGTCAGCGGGGTTTCTCCCGCGACGAACAGGAGGCGCCGAATGAGCCCGACGTGGCGCAGGGACACGATGCCGGCCCCGTCCTGCACGCCGGCCAGGGGCCGGTTTCCGGGAGTGAGGACGGCGGTGCCGGCCTTGTGCCCTTCCTCGTGGTGGGCACCTGTGGTGAGCTTCTGGTCCTCCCAGGCCACCGAGCGAGCCCCGGCCACCAGGAGTGAGCCAATCGCGGATTGCCTGGCGTTCAGGCGCACCACCGGGTTGGCTTCCCCCAACTCGCGGACGCTGCCAAATTCCGGGGCCGGGAACAGCCGGTCCGACCCCGCCGGAGCGGGCCGGGGCCCCGGCGTTGAAGCCGCTGAGGCCTTCGCAGGCGGCGTGGACGGTGTGGACGGCCGGCTGGTACCGAGAGTGAGTCCGCCGGAACCCGCGGGCGGCGCGGACGGTGTGGACGGCCGGCTGGTACCGAGGGTGAGTCCGCCGGAACCCGCGGGCGGCGTGGACGGTGTGGACGGCCGGCTGGTACCGAGGGTGAGTCCGCCGGAACCCGCCGGGCTGGCACCGGGGTTTGGGGACGGGGCGGTGCTGGCCGAAGGGGGCCGGGTGGGCTCCGGTTGCACCGCCGCCTTTCGGCGCCGGCTGAGGTAGGGGAGGTCGGTCCGCAGCGCGGTTCGATTCAACGCCATGCTCAGAGCTTCAACTTGAAGTCGGCGGCAACGGCTGCGAGCCCGGCCTCATAGCCTTGACCGAGGGCACGGAACTTCCAGCCCCCCGAGTGCCGGTAAAGCTCCCCGAGAATCATGGCGTTGATCTTGTCGAGGTTCCCCCGCGGAACCGTGAAGCGCACCAGCTCCCGGTTTTGTTCGGTGGCGACCCGCAGGTAGGCGTCTTTGACCGCGGCGAACGTACCGGGGCCCCGCACTTCCGGATCCACGTACAGCAGCACGGCGATTTTGTGGACCGCGTCGGGCACCCGGCTGAGGTCGACGTCGATCTGTTCCTGGTCGTCCGCTCCGGCGAAGGAAATGCTGCCATCAGGGCTGGCGATCTGGTTGAAGAACACCAGATGGTCATCCGAAATGGCGCGGCCGTCGGTCCCGCACATGATCACCATGGGCACCAGCTCGGCTTGCGGGCCCCGGCTTGGGACCATGTCCCAGCCGATTCCCAGCAGCACTTTCTCCAGTCCGGGGTTCTCAGCAGTGAGGGGGGCGTTGCTGCCCGCGACCATAGAAGCCACTAGCGTCCTTCCAGATGAAGACCATCAATATCAAATTTGTCCCGGAGGAACTGGCCGTGGACTGCCAGTTCGGTAATGGCCCCCGTACGGACCTGGTTGTCCAGGTTCTTGACGGTGGAGTAGAGCACGTCGAACTGTTCCAGCAACCCCGTTGTCTCGACCGAATCGTCCCGCCACGACCCGGCGGCCAGCATCAGATAGGCCCGCAGCGGGGACGGCAGATAGTCGGTGATGACGGCATTCAGCAGGACACGCTGCTCGGTCGACGCCCCGGACCGGCCGATGTAGCCGATAAGGGCGCGCAGTATGTCGGCCAACTGCAGCACCTGTGACACCACGAGGGGAGGCAGCTCGACGCCGTTGGCCAGTACCATCCGCCGCAGCTCCTCGAGCGCGGCGGCGGTGACTGTCAGCTCGTCCGCAGCCGGATCGATGGCGGGAGATTCGGCACCGGGGACGGCGGCGGAGCGGGATTCCGCTCCGCCGCCAAACAGCGAACCTAAGAATTTTGCGACCATAGCCCGTAAGCCTATTGCTCAGGACTGACGGCCACTAATTCCCTTCCTGCTTCCGCACCCTGTCCAGGTACGGGCGGGCCCGTTCCAGCCCGGTTTCGAGGGCCTGCACGGTGCCTTCCATGCTCTTGTTGGCCTCGGAACGGAAGGTGTCGATGGCGTCCATGGTCTGGAACACGTTGTCGAACGCCTTCTGCAGCGTTTCCACGCTGACACCGGAGCTCGCCGCCTGCTGGTGGATCCGCGCGGTCTGATCCTTGAGCATCTCGGAAGTCTTGAGGATCATGTTGTTCGTCGTCGTGTTGATGGCGTCGATCTGATCCAGCACCATCTTCTGGTTCGCCAGTGCCTGGGCCACAATGACGGCGGTCCGCAGCGCGGAGATCGTCGTCGTGCGTGCCCGTTCAACGCCCTTGATCAGTTCGGTGTTGTTCTTGCGGATCATGTCGATGGCCAGGTAGCCCTGAACCGAGACGGCCAGTTGGGTCAGGATGTCCTGGTGGCGCTGGCGGATCGGATAGAGCACGTCCGAGTCGAGCTTGCCGGCCTCCTCGATCTGGCCCTGCAGCTTCATCTCATCGATCTTGCTGGCTGTTGCGGTGTCCAGGGCCTTGGCAAATACTGCGTATTCGCTCAGCGCCTGCATGGTCTCCCACAACTGGGTCTTTTCCTGCGCAAGGGAGGCGTTGTCCTTGAGCAGCGCGTCCTGGCCCGCCATCAGGGACTTGATGATCTTGTCGAGCTGGGTCTGCGCACTCTCGTATTTCTGGAAATACTTGGCGAGCTTGTTGCCGCCCGGAATGATGCCCAGGATCTTCCGGCCCACGCTCAAGTCGGCGTTGCTGGGTGTCAGGTCTTCCACGGTGGAACGCAACTCACCGAGCGTAGAGGCAACCTGCACCTGCGCGTTGCTGCCGGACTTCTTCGCACCGGCCAGCGACGTGGAGGAGCGCTCCAGCAGCCGGCTTGACGTGCTGGCGGAGGCCACGAGCTGCTCGCCGGCCAGCCGGTTGATGCCATCGATCTTGGTGGAGTACTCGGGGCTGAACGGGCTCATCGCCGACACTTCGCTGACGAATGCACGCGCCTGGGCGTTGATCTCCTGCTGGCGTTCCGCAGGAACCGGCACCATCCCGGGGGCGTCGTCCACCTTGACGATCTCGACGGACGCCGGCGCGTCCAGCACGAGGGGGCTCGATGCCGAGGTCTCAGGCGGGGTGAGTTGCATGCTCATTATTGCTTCTCTCTTTCTTAGGTCTCGGGCTCTTAGCCGAGCTGGACGCCGAAGTCCGCGGCAATTCCCGCGAGGCCGGTGGCGTAGCCCTGGCCGACGGCCTTGAACTTCCACTCGCCGTTGTGACGGTAGAGCTCGGAGAAGATCATGCAGGTCTCCGGCGCCGAGTCCTCGCTCAGGTCGTAGCGGACGATTTCCGCGTCGCTTTCCTGGTTGACGATGCGGCAGTAGGCGCCGCGCACCTGGCCGAAGTTCTGCCGGCGGGTGTCCGCCTGGTCGATCGACACCACGAAGACGATCCGCTCAACATCGGCACCGACAGCAGAAAGCTCGACGGCGACCACTTCGTCGTCGCCGTCGCCGTCACCGGAGCGGTTGTCACCCTTGTGGACGACCGAACCGTCGGCGGCGGCGGGCTGGTTATAGAAGATGAAGTCCGCGGAGCTGCGGACCTTGCCGTCGGCGCCGAGCATGAGTGCCGAGGCATCCAGGTCGAAGGCGTCGCCGGTGGTGGTGCGGGGATCCCAGCCCAGCCCGACGAGAACCTTGTTCAGTCCCGGATCGGTCTTGGTGAGCGAGAGGTTACTGCCTTTGGTGAGCGTCAAGCCAGCCATGGTTATTCTCCTTGTTAAGTCTGGGGGATTTGTGAAGGAGTGGCCCGGGATTCCCCGGGCCACTCAGCACCTAATCCAGTGCGATACCGAAGTCCGATGCAACGCCGCGGAGGCCTGAGGCGTAGCCCTGGCCGACGGCACGGAACTTCCATTCTTCGTTGTGGCGGTAGATTTCGGCGAAAATCATGCACGTTTCGGCTGCTGCGTCCTCGGTGAGGTCGTAGCGGACCACTTCGTTGTCGGTCTCCTGGTTCACAACCCGGCAGAACGCGTCACGGATCTGGCCGAAGTTCTGACGGCGGGCGTCTGCCTGATCGATCGAGACAACGATGACAATCTTCTCGATGTCCAGGGCAACGGTGTCGAGGTCGATCAGGATCTGCTCGTCGTCGCCGTCACCGTCTCCAGTGCGGTTATCGCCCTGGTGGACCACCGAGCCGTCCGGAGAGGACAGCTGGTTGTAGAAGATGAAGTCGTCATTCGATCGGACCTTGCCGTCGGCGCGGACCAGGAGCGCCGAGGCGTCGAGGTCGAACTGTTCCCCGGCAGTGGTCCGGGGATCCCAGCCGAGGCCAATCATGGCCTTGCGAAGTCCGGGGTCGGCTTTTGTCAGGGACAGGTTGCTGCCCTTGCTCAAAGTCAGGCTAGCCAAGAGGTGCTCCTTCAGTTCGGTGTACGTTCAGCAGAGCCAGAGAACGATAGTCCCGTCGGGCTAGAGGGCAGCTGCCGCGGCGCCGAGGACTTCCCCGGCCGTGCGGCCGTTGGCCGGAGTGCCGATCGCCTGGAAAGTCCAGGCGTTGCCGGTCCGCGACAGCTTTGACATGACCATGGCCGTGTTGCGGCCTGACTCGGTCAGGGAGTAGCGGGCGACCTCCGGGCTGCCCGCGACTGAGTCGTCGATGACCCGGCAGAACGCGTTCTGGACCATGTCGAAGGTCTGCTGGCTGTAGCTGGTGATGACAAACACGATGTTCTGGACCGCGGGTGAGACGGCGGGCAGGTTGACCATCATGGTCTCGTCATCACCGTCGCCGGCGCCGGTCAGATTGTCCCCGGCGTGGCGGACCGCACCGTCCTTGCTGGTGAGCTGGTTGAAGAAGACCGTGTCCAGGTGCTTGCCTTCGGCGTCGAACATGATGGCCGAGGCGTCCAGGTCGATCTCAACAGTCTTCGTGCCGCCGAAAAAGCCCTTCTTGGCCGGGACTGCAGAGTCCCACCCCAAGCCCAGGCGGACGGTAGTCAGGGACTCACCGTTCTGCTTCGTGAGTGACAGTGACTGGCCTTTTTGCAAACTCAAACCCATTGATTTACTCGCATTTCTTAGTGGTGGATGCTGCTTCTTTGAATGCTAGTGAGCTATTTGTTGGCGTCCGCAGATTCAAGCACGTCGACCGGCTCGGCGGCGCGTTTTTTCTTGTTGCGGAGGATCGAACCTGTAAAGGCGGCACCGATGAAGACCATGCCGATGAGGCCGGTAATGATTTCGTTGATGGGGACCACGATGGTGATCAGCAGGATAACCGCCAGGGCGCCGATTGCCCAGTGTGCGCCGTGGTCGAGGTACTCGAATTCGTCCAGCGTTCCTTCCCGGACCAGGAAGACGGTCAGGGAGCGGACGAACATGGCGCCGATGAAGCCCAGTCCGAGGGCAATGATGATCGGGTCAGAGGTAATGGCGAAGGCGCCGATGACGCCGTCGAACGAGAAGGAGGCGTCGATGACTTCCAGGTAGAGGAAGAGCATAAAGGCGGCCTTGCCTGCCAGCTTGGCGGTACCGGAGGGTCCTGTATGAGCCATGAGTTGCGCGTCCACTTCGTCGACGTCGCCGTCCTGATCCACGTCGAAGAGATTTCCGAGGCCGTTCACCAGGAAGTAGGTGATCATGCCCAGCAGACCCGAGAGGAGGACGATGCCCTGCTTCTCTCCGGATACGGCACCGGCGAAGGCCAGTGCGGCCATGCCGATGATCAAGGCTGCGCCATCGAGTTTGCCCAGCCGGGCCAGCGGGATTTCGAGGAACTTGATCCACTTGATGTCACGGTGGGCGAGGATGAAGTCCAGGAACAGCATCAGGAGGAACATTCCACCGAATGCGGCGATCTGCGGGTGGGCTTCGTGGAGCAGGTAGCCGTAGCTGCCGGGGGTGTTCGGGTCACCCTTTTCCATCGCCAGAGTGACGGCTTCAACCGGGTTGAGGCTGGCGGTGACCCCCACGATGAGCAGGGGGAAGAGGATTCGCATGCCGAAGACAGCGATGATGATGCCCACGCTGAGGAACATCTTCTGCCAGAACTCGTTCATGCGTTCCAGAATCCGTGCGTTGACAACAGCGTTGTCGAAACTCAGGCTGACTTCAAGGATGCCCAGGATGATGCAGAGAATGAGCGCCTCAGGGCCGCCATAGAGAAACGCGATCACTAGCGCGATGATGGTGACCGCGAACGACCACCCGAAAGTCTTGAAGATCAAGCTGTAACAACTCCTGGAACGACAGGTCCTGTCACGTCAACGACGGCAGGACGGCGAAAAAACATCCCGGAAGCTATCCCCCCAAGACTTCGTGGCACCCATCTTATCCGCAGGCTGCTTCGCTTTGTCCTGCGACGACCGCATTTTTGCTATGGGATGAAACCGGAACTTTTGCCCGCCGGGCCGTTTTCAAGGTCCGGCGCCGCTGGTGGTGAGGCATAGCTTGCTCGCCAGAAACCCTCGTCAGTCGCTATGACTGACGAGGGTTTCCCGCTTCTACTCGCAGGCGACGCCGTCGCCATCTTTGTCCAATTTTCGGCTGTAGCCGGGCTGGCCGGCACGGATCGGGGCTGCCCCGGCAGCCCTAACCGCTGCGCAGTTCGCGTAGTAGGCCGCAGCCGGTGCCGGCGGAACGTAGGGTGCCGGCGCGGGCGCGGGTGCGGGTGCGGGTGCCGGTGCGGGTGCGGGAGTGGGAGCCGGGGCCGGGGCCGCGGGAACCTTCGGTGCGGGGGCCGCGGGCACAGGGGCTACGACCGCCGCTTCGACTACGGGGTCTGCCTCCTTTTCCGCAGACGCGGCGACTTGAGCTTCAGTTTCATTGGTCGGAACCAACTGGTCGGAGCAATCCTTCAGGACGACTGCCATCGCGTCGTGTTCAGCCTGCGTTACCCACAGGTCATACGTCGCTTTGACGGCGATCTGCCGGGCAACGTATTCGCAGCGGAAGCCCTTGTTCGGCGGCAGCCAGGCCGCTGCGTCGCTTTCGCCCTTCTTGACATCGGTCGGGCCGTCAGTGGCCAGGAGGTTCAGGGGATCGTTGGCGAACGCCATGCGCTGAACTCCGGTGAGCTGCTGGGCCCCCTTTTTCCATGCGTCTCCCAGCGCGACCACGTGGTCTATCTGCACGGCGCTGCTGGTTTCGGGTCCGCGCTTAAAATTGATCGGCGTTGCCGTGTAGGGGTCGGGGGCGAGCATCCCGCTGTCCACCTTGCAGGTCGAGTTGTCGACAAATACGACCTTGGTCAGGTCCCGCTTGAGTATGTCATTCCGGGTGTCGCACCCGTTCCGGTCAATATCTGCCCAGGCCTGACCGTAAATGGCTCGGGCGCTGTAACCGGGTGCCGAAGCAGTGCCTTTGATGGGGAGAAGGGCGAGAAGATCTATTGCCTTGGTTGCGAAGGCTGGTTGGCTTTTCGGGGCTGCGTAATTGACGCTTTTGGCAAGTTCTGTGACCCTGTCAGGGTCGAGCGGTTCTCCCGTGTTTGTCGGCGAGGGCGTGGGGGACGGAGTGGCCGATGGGGTGTGTAATGCGGCGGCGGCACGGGACGCTTCTTCTGCCCTCTGCGCATTTTCAGAAGCCGCTTGAGCGGCAATGCTTTCTGCAGACGGAGGCGGCAGGATTACCGCGCCGACGACCAATACGACCAAAGACGCGGCCAGGACGATGCCGCCAACTTTTCGCCTGCCCGGCAGCCGCGCCCAGGAGCCGCGGCCGGTGACCGCAACGTAAAGGCCGGTCAGTGCCGCAAAGATGGCGAGGAAAATCAGTGCCCCACCCCACCCGCTGCTGGCGAAGCCCAGCCACATGGCCAAAAGAACAAGCGCTCCGACCACAAAAGTGGAGACTTTTGGCTTCTTCGGTGGCTCGGGTGCGTCGAAGGATGAGCCCGGTGACCGCCACGGCGAGGGCTCCTCGCGCTTATCAAAAAAAGACGAGAAAGATTGGTGACTATTCAATTTGAAATCCCCATGTTTGCGGACCCCTCAGCTACGTCGCTGGGCGCCCGACCAATAACGCGAACCTGCGTCAAGGGGAGTATATGGCACCCTTACGATTTTGTTGTTTTGAAAAATCCCAGGAATGCGGGGGAGTTCCCTCGATCGCCGTTTCGGCATTCTTGGCGTGGATCCAAGAATGTCAGTGGCAGGACCCATCATGGTCCTGTACACCAGGCAGGAAAGGTGCGAGGAATGGTCACCACGCTGGCGTTGCCCGAGGCAAAACTTGAACTGATGCTCTGCGTTGAGCCGGAGGAACCCCTGGACTGCGCAGACGAAGAACCTTCACGAACCGCCGTCCGGTCGATACCCACAGGCCGCGAATACCGGAACGGGCTATCTGCTGGAGGTTGTCCAGGTCGACGGCGACATCACGCGCAACTGGCGCAGTCGTCTGGGGCGGCGTCCGACGATGCCGGCAACAATCCCCACAAGGGGCCGAAGGATAGCCAGGTTCTCAGCCTGGCTGCTGTGATGGAGGTTTTGGTGTCCTGGCTTGACGGCCGGTTTTAAGTGCGACTCCTCAATACCGCCTGCAATTTCTCGAACGACTCGGTCCATCCGCTGCGGTGCAGGGCTAGCCGCTCTTCCGTCAGGAACGGAAGCATGCATTCGAGGTTCAGGACCAGCCCGCCAGTATCTTCATTCCCGGTCGCCTCGTTCATTGTTCAACTCTGGCATCCTGCGGACGCTGACGGACGCGGATATTGCTGGCAGAGGACATACTGCGCCAATCAGCGCAATTAGTGAGTTGTTCCGTCAGACTAATCTCGGCACATGGATTCTTGGGGGATGCCGTCGTCGACTGCTGCCGCCCCAACGCCGTGGCTGCATCATCACTCCTCGAAAGGCGCCATCATGACACAGCCCCATCCCGACGCGAACGCTGTCCCTCCGGAAGGCTACGACCAGCCAGTAGCCCCGCCGTACCAGGGTGGAGTGAACCCGACGGGACCTCAGCCGCAGCAGCCCTACGCCGGACCGCAGCAGCCGTACCAGCAGCCCCAGTACCAGGGCCACCAGGCCGGGACCCACGAGCCGTACGCGGGACAACCTCAGTACCAGGCTTACCCGCCTGCGCCCCAGCAGCCGCAGTACCAGCAGCCGCAGTACCAGCAGCAGCCGCCGATGCCGTACCCGGCTTATGGCTACTCGCAGCCGAAATCAAAGCTCGTCGCCGGTCTGCTGGGCATCTTCCTGGGCGGACTGGGTATCCACCGCTTCTACCTCGGCTACACCAAAGTGGCGGTCATCCAGCTCGTCCTCACCCTCGTCCTGGGCATCTTCACGCTCGGCCTCGGGTTCATCGTCGGTCTGTGGGGCGTCGTCGAGGGCATCATGATCATCGCTGGCTCGGCCCAATTCCGGACCGACGCCCAGGGCGTCCCGCTCCGCGACTGACTGCGGCCCGGATCCTCCACCCCTCCGAATAGGGGAATCGCTTCGACCTCCGCTGCGGGCTGCGGAGCGCGGGTGGTGACGAGCCGGGCCTGGCCCTGGCCGCAATCCTGGGCGTGCAGCAGGGGGCTGTCGACCGAGGCGCACAGCGAGACCAGCTCCTCCACCGCGGCCCGGGCTGCCACGCCGGTGGATTTCGGCCCGGTCTGCCAGGGTTAGCTGGCAGCCGCCGGAACAGGCTCGCTGTCCCGTAAGGCAGGAGTGCTGCTGCGGCGCCAGTAAGCTGCGAGAACCGCACCGGAAACGTTATGCCAGACTGAGAAAATAGCGCCAGGCAGAGCCGCTTCGGGAGTCAGATACTGCCGTGCCAGCCCTGCGGCAAGGCCTGAATTCTGCATGCCGACCTCAATCGCAGTGGTACGCCTGGAGGGAATCGGTAGCCGGAACAAGCGGGCCGCAGCGTAGCCGAGGGCATACCCCAAGCCATTGTGCAGAATAACGGCCGCGAGAACCAGAAGTCCGGCTGCGAAAATGGCTTTTGCGCTTCCGGCAACTACCGCAATCACCACAGCGGTGATAGCGAGTACCGAAATCCAGGGGAGGGCAGGCAGCGCACGGTTGACGAGCCGCGGCAGGAAGAATCGGGCTACGAGTCCCAGCAACACTGGGAACAGCACGATCTGGACGATGGACCACGCCATCGAACCGGCGTCCACCGGCATGTACTGACCGGCCAGCCACAATGCCAGCACCGGGGTCAGCAGCGGAGCAAGCAGAGTTGAAACGGTCGTCATGGCGACGGACAAAGCGACGTCACCCCTGGCCAGGTAGGAAACGACGTTGGAAGCCGTTCCGCCGGGGCAGCAGCCCACCAGGATGACGCCCGCAGCCAGGGCAGGGGGTAGCCCCAGCGCCGCTGCGATCAACCAGCCCAGGAACGGCATGATGGCATATTGCGCAACAACTCCGATCACCACCGGGATAGGGCGTCTGGCAATGACGGCGAAGTCAGGGGGCGTGAGGGTTAGCCCCATGCCGAACATGATCAGTCCCAAGAGAGGGTTAATCCAGGGGGCCAGCCCTGTGAAGGCTGTTGGGGCGGCAAGCGCTACGGCTCCTCCGGCCAGGATAAGCACGGGAAAAAGAGTGACTGCGACACGGGCGCTGCGTTCTTCGGCGGCTGATGACGTCTTTGAAGATTCGGATAAGGAAGACATACCTACCGGATTAGCACAGTGAGGGTTGGGTTTCGGAATCAGCGTGTACTGATGACGTAGGCGGGGCGATGATCGTCGTCAATATTACGTAAGAGAAGAAACCACTTCGAATAAAGGTGGGTCCAGGACTCCGCGGTGCCATCGTTTTCGGTAATGATTTGAGACTCGATCCGAGTCGCGGACACCGCTGGTGGTGACGTTCAGCTGATCCGGAACATCTTCCCCAGCGCGGGCATGTGGATCAGGGTCTCGACGACGGGCCGCCCGGTGATGGACTGGATCGCTTCGGCATAGCCACGCATCTGGCCAACGTACTTGTCCTTGATATGGCCGACCGGGTCCGTGCCCGGATAGGACTTGTGATCCACCAACACGTATCCGGCAGGTGTCTCCAGCAGTAGGTCGATCCATCCTTCCATCAGCTGGTTGTCTGCGTTGCGCCAGGCGACGGATTGTTCCGTGATGACTGTCGCGCCGGGGAACTGCTCGGCGAAAAACGCGAGCATCCGGTCGCCGGCTTCCACCACCACGGCCGCGTCGACGGCGGACGCAGCGTCCCAGCGGTCCAGGAGCCGTTGCGCCGCCAAGAGCCTGACCTCGCTGTCCATCCCGGCCAGCGGCAGCGCGAAATAACCATGGATGGCAGAGCCCACTTGGTCCCAGTTGGCGGCTCCGCGCGGAATCAGCTGCGCCCCGAGGGTTGCGGCCTCCGTGACTTCGGCGACGAAGCCAAAACTCTCCATCGAACTCGCTGTCACCCGCGCAGGCTCCTGGGGCACCGGGCTGGACACGGACAGTCCGTCGGCGAATTCCCGGCCGGCGCTCTCATCACCGGCTGCCGGCCCATCCGCGGGCTCGTAGCTGAAGGCTTCCACGGACAGTCTGCGTTCGCCGTCGCGGCCCTGGACGAGCAGCGTTCCGTCGTTGCCGGCTCCCGAAGTCCATTCCACGATCGGTCCGGACGCGAGGGTGTTCAGCGATGCCGGGGCCGGTTTGGCCGCTGCCAGGCAGGTCACGCTGACTGAGCGGGTGAGGCCCACGTAGAGCACCCGCGCGGAGTCGGCCTGGCGCCGGGCCAGAACTTGCCGGGCGATGGCGGACGCGTCCGCGGCCGTGGAGAGCGGTTTGAAGCCCTTGCCACCAAACGGCCACGCCCAGAAGCGGATCCACCGCCCGGCGAGGGGGTTCCGGACGTCGATCTCGGCGACGCCCTCGACAGCCACACCCCACGGCTTTGCCACAACATCGGTGTCGAGGCTGGCCAGGACCACGGCCGGCCATTCCAGCCCCTTGGCCTTGTGATAGGTCAGCACATTGACGACGTCGTCGCCGAAGTTTTCGCTGCCGGCGCTGTCGGCGTCGGCAAGGAATTTGAGTGAGCCGCTCAGGGTGACGGGCTTGCTGAGCGCGGCACACGATTCGTAGTACCGCTCCAGCAGGGCGCGCAGCGCATCCAGATTCTTCAGGCGCGTTCCGGGGTTGCTCCACGATTTGATGAGGCGGGCAACGCCGAGCCGGGACGTGACTTCCTCCATGATTTCTGTGGGGGTGCAGAACTTGGCCAGGTCGCGAAGCTCGACCAGTCCGGACACGAGCGGGTCGCTTGCCCAGCGGGTGAGTTCTTCGTGCGGCTCGGCGGCGTCGAACAAGGCGGGCACCCAGCGGCCGAATTCGGCGTGCCCGGGGTGAAGGTGCGCCAGCTCGGCCAAAGCTACCGTGTCGTCGTCGGAGGCGACAAAGGCCATCCCGGCGCGTACCAGCTGGACTTCCCGCGCGGCGAACAGCGGGGAGGTGTTGGTTGTTGCCTTGAGCCCGAGCGCGGTCAGTTCAGCGGCGATAGCCTCCACGGCGGCGTTGGACCGGGCAAGGACAGCGACGTCGGACGGCTTGAATCCGCGCCGCTGGATCAGGTCAACGACGCCGGCGGCGATGGCCCGGCGCTGTTCGGGAACCGTTTTTGCCGCCAAAGTCCAGGCCTCCCGGGAACCGCCGAGGGCGTTCTTGGGATGGGCGGCGTCCAGGCGGGCCTCCGGGGGCGCCAGCTTCACCTCATCCTCGCTCAGCTCCGGGAACATGGCGAGGCTGATCTCGTTGGAGAGCTCGATGACAGCTTCTTTGGACCGCCAGGACTCTGTCAGGTGGGTCTTGTGCTCGATGTGGGCGGCGACGGCTTTCATCAGTTCCGGGTCCGTGCCGCGGAATTCGTAGATGGCCTGTTTGGAGTCGCCGACCCAGACAACCTTTTCCACCAGCCCGGCGAACTTGGTGAACAGCTGGAGCTGCAGCGGGCTCGTGTCCTGGAACTCGTCCACCACCATGAACTTGATCCGCCCTGCGATGGAGGCCCGGAATTCCGGGTTGTTCTCCAGCAGGTCCAGGACCAGGGTTTCCTGGTCGGCGAAGTCGATGAGCCCGTATTCCCGCTTGAATTCCGCGAACCTGACCAGGCAGGAAGCGGCGCAGGCGAACACGAGTTCGGTGAATTCCCTCAGCTCGGTCTGGAAGGCGGGGTTGGCCACCAGATCCATGTTGACCGCCGAAATGTAGCTCTCCAGCTGCCGCTTGGCCCCCGCGTTGGAGACCCCGGCCGCGTCGATCCAGAAGCGCCACGGAGCGTCCTCCGGCGAGGCATAGGACAGGACAGGCTCCAGCAGGGCGATGGAGGCGAGCAGGTTCTTGGGCGGGGTGTTGCCGCCGTCGATGATGTCAGCGGCCATCCCGCGCAAGCTCATGAGGCCCTGAAGGAGCTGGTTGGACCAGGATGCTCGGTCGTCAAGACCCACCGGGCCCAGGACCTGATGCAGTCCCTGCCATGAGGATGACGCGGAGTGCGCCAGATCCGCGGGATTGATGGTGTTGCCGCGCGCGGCATCCGTGATGTCACGGACGATCGTGCGCCAGTCGGGGTCGCTGCCCCGGATGTCCGATTCGCCGTCGTACCCAAGGCGCCGCGCCAGCGGCTGGATTCGCGGCGTGAACTCGGCGAACACATCGTCGGTGGCCAGCTGGAAAATCCGGAGTTGTTCGTCTTCGGCGATGACCTGCAGCGCGGGCGAGAGCCCGGCGTCGACCGCGTATTCCTGCAGCAGGCGGCTGCACACACTGTTGACCGTGCCCACCATGCTGACGGACATCTGCCGGGCGGCAACGGGACGTTCCTGGCCGAAGAGTTCGGCCTGCACCCGGTCAATGAGTTCCGCGGCGGCCTTCTTCGTGAAGGTGGTGGCCAGGATCTGGCTGGGCCGGGTGCCGGCGTTGATGGCGCGGGCGATTTCGCCCATCAGGCTGTACGTCTTGCCGGTCCCGGCACTTGCGGTGATCATCGTGACGTTGCTCAGTGCGTGGTTCATGACAGGTCCCCCTTGAGGCCGCAGAGTGCGGAGAAGTCGCAGAAGTTGCAGGGCGGCTTCTGGTACAGCCTTCCGTCCGCCGTCGCCGTCTCCCGCTGCTCATCGGAGGATCCCAGCTCCTGCCGCCCGGCTGCCAGGACGCGTCCGCCGACGACTTCCGAGATGGAGAATTCGGCGGCGCGGACGGACCGTTGCCAGGTGCTCCGGCTGGAAGCCGGGCTGGCCAGCGCGGGTCCGAAGAGTGTGCTGGTTGAGGCGAACTCGCCTTGTTTGAGCATGTAGTAGGACATCGCGGCGTCCTCGGCAACGGTGGACATGGGGTCCGGCCCGTCGTCCAGGGCCCAGTGGTACAGAGCGAGCTGCAGCGCGTTGCCCTCGGTGATCTCGTCCCGCCGGTACTTCGAGCGGTTGGTCCATTTGAGGTCGATCACGACGGGCTCAGCCTGTTGGTCAGCGGCCAGGACATCGATGTAGCCGGAAACCTGCACTTCGGTCGGGGCGCCGTTGACGGTGAACGAGGCAGGCTTGTCGAACTTATGCTCGGTGGCGCGGATGTACACGCCTTGGGTCTGCAGGGTCTGGAACAGTTTGATGACGGAGTTCTCGACGACGGGCCGGAGGCCGGCGAGTTTGCTTCCTTTGCCCGGCAACAGCAGCTCAGAGGCATAGTGCGGCACGAGCTGGTCCAGTTTGGCCTGGACTTCCGCCGGCTCGGGCACCGCCCTGTTGGCGGCGTGGAGCTCGCCGAAAAGTTCCTCCACGACCCGGTGGACCAGGGTGCCGATCATGGTGTTCCCGGTGGGGACGGATTGCGCGGAGCCCACCGTCAGCCGGCCCTTCTTTTCCAGCACCCACTTCAGGGAACAGCCGATCAGGGTGCTGAGCTGCGAGTAGGAGAGCTTGTCGGGCATAAAGGCCGGGCGGGGGCCCAGCTCGTGGGAGGCCGGGAAAAGCCGGGCGGGGGAGGGCTGCACCGGCGTCAGCGCCGCGGTCCGGCCGGCGAGGTGCCAGACGCCGTCGTGCACCAGTTGGGCGGGAGTAACGCTGAACGCCTTGATGGCGTGTTCCACGGCCTTTTTGTTCTCCTCCGGGGTTCCGGGCAGGGGGACGGGAAGGACACTGAAAGCGAGTGAGGACAGGACAGGGTGTGCCTTCGTCGGCTCCCCGCTGATTTCGGCGGCGCGCACGAGCAGCAGCCGCCGGCAGCGCTTGGCTGCTTCCACCGCTACGGCGAGTTCCAGTTCGGCAAGTGCCGCGGGATCCGGCAGTTCGACGCCCATGCTCTGCAGTGACCGGAGTTCCGAGGCGTCCCAGTGGCGGGCCCGGGCCTGGCCGTCATCCTGGCACCCCCACCAGATAAGGGTGTCGACGTCGTCGCAGAGTTCCGCGAGGCTGCGCAGCGTGACCCAGGGCGCGGCCTCGCCGCCGGATAGGGGACTGCCGCTGGCGGGAATGACGGATTCCAGGATCCGCGCAATGGTTTTGCGGGTCACAGGCTCCGGGCCGTCGATCAGGGCCGTGAATTCGTTGAGCTGACTGAGCACGGACTCCAGCTGGGGGTAGAGCTGCACGCGGCGGCTGAGCTGGGTGCGCAGCCACTGCGCGCGTTCGACGACGGCGCTGCCGCTGACGGTCCCGTCGTCAGGCAGCAGCCCGGTGCTGAGCAGAAGGTCCAGCTCGGAGGCCACGTCGGGGCCGAGGGCCTCGTCGCTGCTGATCTTCTGCAGCGCACCGAGCCACTCCTCGCCGCCTGTGCCCGGCTGGGCGGCGAGGGCGCGCAGCAGATGCCGTCCGGCCGCGCGCCGGACGGGGCCCACCGGGAGGTTCAGGAACTCGCCCAGCAGCTGCACGTCCACCGGCGCCCAGATCACGTTGAAGAACAGCGGGATGATCTGGTCCACGGCGCGCCACCGGGAGCGGTTGCTGACGCCGATCCGTGGCAGTCCGCGCTGCTGCAGTTCCTGGTCCAGCAACGCCGTGCTTGAGGAAGCGACGACGGCGGAGCGGTCCGCGCCGGAACCGTCGTCGCACGCGAGCCAGCGGGCCGTATGCTCGGCCGCTTCCCATTCGGTTTTGGCGACGAGGACGGTCACGTCGCCCACCGGCCCGGGACGGGGAGCCGGCTCCATGACGTTCACGCCGTGCCGTTCGAGGGCGCTGATGAGACGGCCCCAGATGGCGGGAAACGAGCTGCGGGGGTGCTGGAGTTCCAGCCGGGTAATTCCGAGCGGCCAGTTCGACGTGGCGTCGCTCTCGAGCTCGTGAATGAGTTCCAGTGGATAGTCGGCGAACGCCCGGTCGAGGGGGAGCGGGCTCTGTTCCAGGGAGGCGAGGGCTGTCAGCTTGGCGTTTGGTTCCGCCGGTGCCACGCCGGTCCAGCCGTTGACGACGAGCTCGTCGCGCAGGTTCAGCAGGTCGATGGCCGTGGACCAGGGGTCGACGGCGAACGATCCATGGAACCAGGCCGCCGGGGTGTTCTGTTCCGCGAGCCGGGCCATGTACTGGCGGATCCGTGTCGAGTGGCGGGCGTCAGGCCCGGTCAGCCCCAGCCGGGTCTGCAGGAGCTGGGTCAAGCCCAGCGGACCGAGGCGCACTTCACCGAGTGCGGAATCGCGGTAGGCCCACGGAGCGCGGTCCAGATACAGGCCAAACAAAACGTTCACATCATCCCCCTGGACGTGTTGGAGCGGCAGTTCCTAGATCATATGGGCGGGGCCGGACAATGGACGGTGCGACGCGTTGCGGTCCTAAGAGGCGGGATCGACGTCATGTTTCGTCGGCCGATAGCCAGCGAGTTCGGCGCGGATGTCGCCCTCCTCGTGCCCGCCCTTCTTCTTGCCGAACGGCAGCACTTTCAGCAGCGGGTGCACGACAGCCATAACGAGGAGGCCCCAGACGAGTCCGAGGACGGCCGAGCTCAGGGTGTTCACGAGCCAGACCAGGAAGCCGCCCACCACCGGGATCCCGGCGAAAGGTGCCTCGAGGACATGGACCAAGTCATACGGCAGGTGCCAACCGAGGTCGTAGGCCCCCTGCAGCATGATGTGACCACCCACCCACAGCATGGCGATCGTCCCGATAAGTGTGATGGCGGCCAGCACGGCGGGCATCCCCTTGACGAGCAGTTCGCCGAAGCGCTGGGAGCCCGCGGAGTCCTTGGTGGTCAGGTGCAGGCCGATGTCGTCCATCTTGACGATTAGGGCGACGGCCCCGTAGACGAGCACCGTGATCAGGACCGCGACGACGACCAGGATGAGCGCCCGGACCCACAAGGACTCATTGGCCACCTCATTCATCGAGATGACCATGATCTCGCAGGACAGGATGAAGTCGGTGGTGATGGCACCCTTGGTGACCTTAGCCTCCGCCTCCGGGCCCCGGTCGACTGCCGGCTTCTCTTCTTCGGCCGTGTGGTGGCCGCGGAGCTTGTGCCAGACCTTTTCGGCACCCTCGTAGCAGAGGTAGGTGCCGCCCGCCATGAGGATGAACGGGATGACCCCCGGGATGAAGGCACTGATGAGCAGCAGCGCCGGCAGGATGATCAAAAGCTTGTTCCGGAGCGAGCCCCAGAAGATCCGCTTGATCATCGGCAGTTCGCGGGACGGGTCCGCCCCGGACACGTACTGCGGGGTGACGGCGGCGTCGTCGATCACCACGCCGGCGGCCTTGGCCCCCGCCTTGGCGGCTCCGGCAGCGACGTCGTCCACCGAGGCGGCCGCTATGCGGGCCAAGGCTGCGATGTCGTCCAGCAGGGCGACGAGACCGCCGCTCACAGATCGCTCCCGCACTGCTTGAGGGCGGACTGCATGGCATGGAGGCCTCGGTTGAGGCGCGTGATTGGCATGCTCAGATTATACGGTGGCGGGCAGCCCGTTGACGGGCGTTGCTGACCGGGAGGGCCAGTGGCGACATGACCTGCCCCACCTACAATCTGGTGCCAGGACAGTTTTCTTGCGTTCACTTGGCGGTGCGGTCAAAGGAGACCAGAGTCTGGAGCGGGCCTGGCCGTCATCCTGGCACCCCCACCAGATGACGGTGTCGAGGTCGTCGCAGATCTCCGCGAGGCTGCGCAGCGTGACCCAGGGCGTGGCTTCGCCACCGGACAGGGAACTGCCGCTGGCGGGAGTTGCGGGGTGCTGGAGTTCAAGCCGGGTGATTCCGAGCGGCCAGTTCGACGTGGCGTCGCTCTCGAGCTCGTGAAGGAGTTCCAGTGGATAGTCGGCAAATGCCCGGTCGAGGGGAACCTGGCTCTGTTCCAAGGAAGCGAGGGCCTTCAGCTTGGCGCTTGGTTCATCCGGGGCCAGGCCGGTCAAGCCGTTGACGACGAGCTTGTCGCGCAGGTTCAACAGATCGATGGCCGTGGACCAGGGGTCAACGGCGAAGGATCCATGGGACCAGGCCGCCGGGGTGTTGTGTTCCGCGCGGCGGGCCATGTACTGCCGGATCCGTGTCGAGTGGCGGGCATCGGGTCCGGTCAGCCCGAGCCGGGTCTGCAGGAGTTGGGGCAAGCCCAGCGGACCGAGACGTACTTCGCCGAGTGCGGAATCGCGGTCGGCCCACGGAGCCCGGTCCAGATACAAGCCAAACAAAACGTTCACATCATCCCCCTTGACGTGTTGGGGGGCAGTTCCTAGATCATATGGGCGGGGCCGGACAATGGACGGTGCTACGCGTTGGGGCGACCGAGCGGTGAAGTATGACCAGGGTTGTCCGGACCTAGGCACTCAACCTTTCGCTGCCGACGAGTAGCTCGAGTCCTGGCACTGCGTTTACGACAAGCGGGATATTCCGGCCGGAACTCCGCGGGTGATTTCGATGACGCCGTTCATGGGGCAGCATGTTCCCTGCGGCCGCTGATTGTGAGACAGCTTTCACGTCGTCGTCGCGCATCCTCGCATATATGCTTTCCGTATAGAGCATGCTGACGATGGGGGATAAATCCGTGCTGACCAACGACTTTTCGGATATCGACTTTTTTCTTGACGAATTATGCCAGATGCTGGTATCGAGCACGGATCCGGATTTACGAAGCGTGCACATTCGCACTCTGCCCGCAGCAAACCACAAAACCCTCGCGGCATTCCTCCTCACTGGACCCGCGCTGCCGGACTCGTCGAACGTCAAAAGCGAGTTTGCATTGGAAATGCTGCAAAAACCCGGTGGGGCGCGTGGCATTGCATTCCTATCTGCCATGACGTCGCACTTCGTTGGCGGCAGCACCGTGAAAGAAATCGCACTGGCTGAAGCGGGCCCTGGACGATGGGTAAGTCTCGTCACAACAACAAAGGCGCCTGCTGCGGTTGCACAACAGAAAAACGTCTTCCGGGACTTCACTGACATCATGGGACCCCTATGGGGCCATTCCTTGGACTATGTTGCCGTACCGTTGGCCGACCTCAAATCCTGTCTGCACGGATGGTTTGCTCCGACGGAGGTGCGTCCCGATACTCTCGGGTACCTGGCGGTTAAAGCAGCGGTAAAGGGCCACCGCACGGCGCCGATGTCCGCGCTGAAGCAGGAGGAAGTCAAATGACGGCCGTGTCTGAGGACCAGCACGTAGGGGAACACACCAAGATTGTCGATTGGCTCCTAGAGGAGTACGGGCGCATCAGGAGCGGTACACCCGGCCCGTCAGTCTTCGTGCTCAAGGCCCCATCAGGCTACGGGAAGTCACGCATCATACGTGAGTTTTACGAGCAGATTCGCGTTCCCCTGGCAGGTAAGCCGTACTGGCCTTCACTTGAGAGGGAACAACGCACAAACACGCGGTCCCTTGGGGTTGATCCTCTGCCGGACAGAAAGGTGCTGGGACCGGCGCCGGAAACCTTTGTGTGGGAGGAGGGCGCCCTTCCACAGTTTGGCTGGTGGAACTTCAACTGTGAACTCTTAGCCACCGGCCGCGCCATGGACCTGGTCGGTGCGGCTGCCCCACAGCTGACTGCCCACTCCGTGCCGCTGCGGATCTCGCAAGACCATAACCTCGGCGCGAAGGGAAAACTGACCGGCCCCGTTCTTTCGAAATTCGTCCAGGGATTCCATGATGCGCTGAACGGTGAAGCCAACGGTGAAATCGGTGACTTGATCGAGGAGGTGGTCGGTTCAGTTCCCGGACTCGGCATCTGGGTCGACATGTCGGCGTGGGGCATCACAACGGCCCGGCAAGGTTTGACGAGAAAACGTCGTCTGCGTGCGCAAATCGACGTCGGGGCTGAAGTCAGCGCCGCCGCGAAGGAGAAGGGCAAGGAACTGGCCGACTTGGTCTTCGACCTCAGCGCCCCTAAGCTCCCTGCGATCATAGTGATCGAGGACGCGCATCGTCTCAGCGAGGAATTTCTGGGGTTCCTTCAGAGTCTTCGCGCTTCGGACCCCGAACGTCCGCTAATGGTGCTTGCTACGGCGTGGCCGGAAGGGGTGAACAACCCCATGTATTCGCAGTGGGTGGATGAGGGAACGGAGGCCGGAATTCTCGTTGAGGTTCCAGTGCCTAACCTTGGCTTATCGGAAATTGCAGGCATCATACGATCCTTCAGCCCTGACCTCATCAGCGTCGAGAGCGCACACGCCCTAGCTTCGCGTATGGAGAGTCCTTATATAGCGAAACTCTGGATGACCATGCCTAGCGTGGAGCGTGAGCTGGCTGCAGCAACGCTGTCCACTGACGATTCTCACGGATCGGCAGATCTTGCCCAAAAACTGCTCGGCATGCCAGTGCCGCGGGACATCAAGGAAATTTATGTAAACAGATGGCGTGAGTTGCCGCCTTCGGTTCGGCAAGCTCTGGTGTTGGCCACAAGCGCCTCGGCAATAGACGAACCGCTCGCCAGGTTCGTCCCCCGGGTTGTAGCCCGCGCGGCAGAGCGCATTGGGCATGATCGGAAAGCCACGCAGGGCGCACTGGACGATGCCGTCGAGCCTCACAGCTGGTGTGTCATGGAAGGGGCTGCCGAGGTCCTCCGCGAGGAGCTCATGACCCAAGTCGCCCGTGAAGGCCGGGAAATGGTAACTGTCACGGATTCGGAGCTCGCGAGGTTTCGTGATCATGTAAGTGAGGAGTCCGCCCGTCTGCTTGCAGAGCGCTCACCCGACGCGCGACAGGGTTCTGCCACCGAGGAATCACGGATGCTTATGGCGCGCTCGGTGCTGGAGCAGCACGGAACCAGCCGCAATGAGACGGCTAAGACCGTCTCTGCGAGGCGCGTACTTGCAACCGCGGCGCTGTCTGCCGGCGAGGACTCCCGGGCAGCGTTGATGCTGGAGCCGGTACTCGGCTGGACCGGCGTTGAGACTACCGCGCTGGGTTTGGCGTGTCTGGGCCTGTACGCAGAAAGCGTCGCTCCGGAGGATCTTCGTTCTGCGGTCGAGGTCTCGGCGCGCCGCGTAACAGGAGCCTCCGGCGTTTACGGAAAGGCTGCCCCCGAATACTGGGACATGCTCATTGAGGACTTGGAACTGCGGACGCTGTCGGCGGTCAGCACCAAAGCGAAAAGGCCCGATGCGGAGGCTGCCAGTGGGGTCCTTCATGACCATCGCCGCCTCATCGGCGACGTGGCATCAGCCTTAGGGCGTGATTCCGAACAGCACCTTCTGGCATCACAGAACTACGCCATGGCTTTGCTCGATGTTGGTGATCGCGTTGCTGCCGTGGAGGCATTCCGGAGTTTCCTCGTTCCCATGGAGCAAAAGTTCGGAGCTTTGGACTACCGAACCTTGAATGCGAAAGCAGAATTTGTCATGGCCACGGGTCGTGATGCCTCAAGCACCGAGATGCTGCCGTTTGTTCAGAACCTGCTGAGGGACCTCCGATCAGAGTTTGGCGATGCTGATTTCCGGACCATTGATGTCCGCCGCCAAGAAATCTTCTGGCGCTTGAGAACGCCGGCGCAGCGCAAGGGTCTGCTTCCTGTCATCGAGGACCTGATCGTGGACTCTGCGACGTACCGCGGACCTAGCTCGTTCGCTGCACTCGATGCGCGCGCTGCCCGCTCTATCTATTTCTCGCGCAGCGACCTGCAGGAGCGTGGGGTGCAGGAAGCGGAGCAAATCGTTAGTCTCGCACGGGAGATTTATGGCCCGAAGTCTGGCCCGTACTACTACTTCAACCAGATCTTCAAGAACGCGCAGAGCCACGCTCGGCCCAAAGCGCCGGCCCTTGATGGCCAGATGCGGTTTAAGAACAGGGCTACCGGCCACCGCGAGGGGTGGAAGCCGGTAACTGCGGAAACCATCATGCAGGCGGGGAAGATATACGCAAGTTTGGAAGGTGCACCCCCAGAACCCACCTCAGAAGCGATGAGATCGAAGCTCATGAAAGAGCATTTTGCATCAATAACCGCGGCTGGGCTCGAGGCCGCGACGGGATCGAATTCAGCGGAGGACCTGAATCGGCGGACGGTCTCAGGATCGGGCGTGGGTCAGGGCGGAGCGCGGCCAGTCAACAAAACGCGTGCTTCGCCGAAGCCGTCTGTGGCCAAGGTTGTTCCGGCGAAGGTTGCTTCGGCGAAGGAAGGAACAGTTGATGCTGACCGGTCCCAGCAGCTGGCGCAGAAAGATGGACGAGCTCCGACCTCGGAGCCTGCACCTGCCCGGCAAACGTCACCTAGCGTCCCTGACCACTGGGTACCGCCGGTAGTGCCGCCGTCTCCGGAATCACAGCCATCCACCCAGAAGAAGCGGGTGCCCGGTCTAGTCTTTCCGGCCGTCCTCGTCGCCGCGGTCCTCGCGTGGGCATGTTTCCTGCTGCTGACTCCGGAAGGCGCCAATCTCCCTGGTCGGACGGTTTTTTCCATTGCGGGACTCCTCGCCTTGTTCGGACAGGCCTCGAAAAAGTTGAAGTCCTTCTTGCTCGTCAGCGGCCTCGTCGCCATCGGCGTATTATCGGCTATTCCCGGGTTTCCCGGTTCTTCCGCGACCGAAGCGGGCGTGAATTGGATTGCAGTGGGGCTTGGCGCAGCAGGTCCCTTTGCCTTTGTCGTCATTTGGTGGTTGCTGCGGCGGAATTCGGTGGCCTCCGCCGCCGCGCCCAGAGGCAGAGCTGTGACTGGAGGGAAGTCATCGCTGTCGTAGTTGGCGACTTCAACACCGCCGAAGGATTCACGCAAGAGCCCCGGCTCAAGTGGAATTCGTCGGACAGCATCTTCGCCGTTGCTGGCTCTTGGAAGCCGACCTGTGTGGTGGGGGAATCTGGCCCTTTTCACGTGAGCGTGGTCCGGGCGGTTTGAGACTGGCGCCGCGTCGGAACCGGTTTCCGGCGCGGCGTGGTTTGGCGGGAAAGAGGTCAGGGTCGCTTTGAATTGGTAGCGACCAAGCAAATCAATACCAAAAGACACTCCGGAACGCTTTGAAGTTGAAGAAGCATGACCTGCCGCACCGACAACTAAATGCCGAGACAGCTTCGGCGCTCAATTGGCGGCACGTTCAAGAAGACCACGTGCACATTCTCAGCCCGTCGACGGGCGCAGCCGGCGCCCAAGCCTGGGCGCGGGACAGAGCCATCTTCAGTTCCCGCCCGCCGGCCTCCTCCAGCAACTCAGAGTCTCCGACAACCACGAGGAGGCTTCGAGCCCGGGACAGGCCAACATAGAGCTGCTCGGCTGCGCGGCTGAGGTCCTTGAAGCCGTTGACGCAGAGGACGATCACGGACCGTTCCAGGCCCTTGAAGCCCAGAACGTGGCCGTAGAACTCGTTTTCGTTGGCGTGGAACTCGCGCCAGTAGTCAGCGGTGGTGCCGTTCTCGAAGAATTCCTTGTGGATTGGGTGGCGGTCCTTCGTCGTCAGCAGGGCGATCTGGTTGTTGGCCCATCCCTCCTCGATCAGGGCATCGATGCAGTCTCCTGCGACGTCGAGGGCGTCCCCGGTGGCGCATTGAACCCGCCGGACAGGCAGTCCGGTGCTGCCCCGGGGAGTGAAGTGGTCGCCCGCAAAGGATCTGAAAGTGTCGGCGATCTTCCTCGTGTTGCGCAGGTTCTCGTCGATGTGGATCGTCACCAGGTCCTCCAGCGGGCTCGCGCCATCCTGCGAGGGATTGCTCCAGCGCCGGTAAACGTCCTGGTGGTCGTCCAGGAAGGCGTAGATCTCGGCGCCGCCCGTGGTGGTGGCAAGCAGCGCTTCCCACCAGAGCGGGGCGAAGTCCTGGGCTTCATCAACGATGATGGCATCCAGCCGCTGCTGGGGCTGGAGACTGACCGCAAGCTCCTTGAGCAGCTGCGGCAGTTCCTCCTCGAAGTAGGCGGGCCCCGTGCCGTCCGGCACGCCGAGGCTCCGGGCATATTCGTGGAATTCACCGGTGAAGGCCGGCTGGGCATGACGCCAGGTCGAAACCCTGTCCTGCAGGTACTGGCTGATGCCCTTGTTGTAGCTGAACAGGCCGACCCGTTTGCCCTGTTTGCAGAGCAGCCGGGCTTTTTCCACGGCCAGCCAGGTCTTCCCGCTTCCCGCGCCGCCGGTGAAACGGATCCTTGGCAGAGACCGCGTGGCCTTCAACAGCACCGACTGCCGCTCGGTGAGATGATCCTGGACGTCTTCCAGCTCTTTCGGGTCCAGTGGCTTGGTGATTTCATCACCCAGAGTGCCGTTGAGCACGCGCACGATGCGTTCCATGAACGCCGGCGCCAGCGACGAAGCGCCGCCGCCTTCGCGCTCGATGGCGGTCCGGACCAGCTCGGCCGCCGACGTCGTGTCTTCCTTGTCGAGGACCAGCGATCGCGGGCAGCCCGCCATCTCCCAATTCCGGGGCACGTTGGTGTAGGGGAGGCTGACCATGTAGGCGAAGCGGCTCGTCAGCGGTGTCCCCAGCTGGCGGCCAATCCAGTGCTTGAAGGCGTGGAGCGAACCCTGCGACTGCGCAACAGGACTCTGAATCTTGTGCACTCCGGACCTGTCGGACTGCAGCCACTGCCCGTTTTCGACAGAGACGCGCCCTCCCTTCACCTCAATGGCAGCCATGCCGACGCCAGGCCACAGAACAAGGATGTCGATTTCGTGTTCTGCCCGCCCGTCCCGCACCTGGACCGAGTGGGCTAGCACGACGTCGTCCGGGAGGCTGTTTTTCAGCGCATCCCAGACCGCTTTCTCGGCCAGCAGGCCGTCGCCGAATTCGGGGTGTTCCGGAATGCATTTCATCGGTGCTCCTCAGTGAGACTCATGGCTGTGTCGCGTTTGCCAAAGATTGCACGGTGCCGCGCAGAGCATCGCTGAGCGTGACGCCGCTGGCTGGGCCGGAACCGTCCGGAACGCGGTCGTCTACTCCTGCACCGAGCGGACGGCGTCCATCCAGGTGCCGTAGATGTTGCGGACTGATGCCCCGGAAGGCCGCTCACGACTACAGGAAATCTCCTGCTTCACCCAAACGTCGTATCCGGAGAAGGTTGTCTTCGTCTCTGCTGCGGACGCAAAGGAACAATAATCGCGCACGGCATCGTCGTAGTCTTCGCGGGTGAACTTCAACAGACCCTTCGGTCTGCCCTGAGTCGTTGTGCCGACGCCCATGGCTTCCAGTGCTTCGTTCCAGCCGCCGAAGCGCTTCGTGACAGTCTGGCGAGTCGGTGGCCAAGGGAACGCGCCCTGCCGGGATACGCGACCAAGAGCAACCACCAGATCGTCGCGGAGTTCCTGGTATCGCTTGCCGGTGATGCTGGATGTGGGGTTGCTGGCGAGGTGCTTCTGCGCCGCGCCGATGACACCGAGAATCGTGGCGATGTCATCGAGGGTCGCTTCCGCGGACCCGAGTGCGGCCCTCAGTTCGCTCATCAGTGAAAGATCCAGATTGACTGCTGCCCATTCCCGGTCCGGGGCCAGCCGGAGGTCGGAACCGAGCAGATACCACACGCCTGCGGCCACAGCTTCCTTGGAGAAGATGTCATCGATCTGGCTCTTGTCGAAGAGGATACTCGACTCCCGCAGGGCATCTTCAGCCAGGTCGACGTCGATGGCCGGGTAGAGCGCCTGCAGTTTCAGGACCGCGTCTGCGCGGGTGACCCCGCGCTTGGCCATCTCCCTGGCCAAGGCGCCGTAAGCCAGCAGAAATGCTTCGCGTGCGGCCTTCAACGCCGCTTCCCGCGACGCAACGCGCTTCTGGCGCGACTCCTCGGCGTTCGCACCCCCGACCTTCCCAATGATCTGCCGGACTCGCTCGCGGGTGACGCCGAAGCTCTGGCCGATCGCATCGAGGGTCTCGCCGTCCGAGTAGCGCTCCACCATGGCGGCATCGCGCTGCTCCCGACTGAGTTCAGGAGTTGTAGTCATGATCACATTCCTACCAGTAGCGTCGGACATTATTGGGCATCCGCGGCCGTGGCCCCATCCGTCTTCATCGCCGGGCTGGTTCGGCTTCCTCCAGGACCCGAAGAAACAACGGGTTCGGGTTCGCCCCCGGCAGCACCCGCCGCAGATCCGCCAGTGCTTCCCGCGGCGTGATCCCCGCAGCCTGCGCACCGTACAGCGCGGCCACGGTCGGCGTCCGGGACTCGGCCCGGACACAGTGCAGCAGCACCGTCTTGCCCTCCGCGCGGAAGCGTTCGACGGCGGCCGCGGCGTCCCGCAGCACGAACGCGGCGTGGGCGTTGTCCTCCTCGACGGGGGAGTCGGCGATCCAGAACGTGGCGTGGTCTTCCAGCGCAACGGCCGGCGCATCCCCGGTTCCGAGCCGGCACAAGGACACCACGGCGTCGATGCCGAACTCGGCCACCCGACCCAGCGAACCCACGCCGCCCAGCCAGACGCCGGCGTCGTGCGGGTGCCGGACCAAAGCATCGGTGCGGCCCCACCTGCTGTAGTCCTGGCGCTCGACGCGCGGCCAGGACGCGGGCCGGCGGCCCTCGCCGCGGCCTAGTTCCATGCCGAGCATCATCAGCTCGCGGACTCGGAGCCCGGGCCAGCCGTGCAGGCGCCGCCGCCATTCGAACGGCACGGCCGTGTAACCGTAGGCGGCACCCAGCAGGCCGCCCGCAATCGCCGCCACAGTGTCCGTGTCCCGTCCGCCGCGCACGGCGTCCTCCACCGCAGCCCGCAGGTGCGCCGGGCCCGCCGCAGACAAGCCCGCAAAGTGAATGGCGCTCCAGGCGCCCTGGAACGACTCGACCACCCAGCCGTTGTTGGCGAAGTCCCGCGGCTGGCAGCGCTCGGCCACCTCAATCCGCTCCAGCCACACCGCAGCCCGGTCGGCGGACAGCAGGGGCAGCCCGGCCCGGACATCGACCTGCCCGGTCAGGACGGCCGCGCGGATGGCCACGCACCAGAGGCCGCAGGCTTCCTGCGCGTCAGGATCGGCGTGGGTCAGCGCGCTGAGCACCCCGGCCTGGGCCATGAGCTCTGCCGGGTCCCGGTCCAGGTACGCCAGGGCCAGCGGCGCGGTGCGCATCAGCGAGCCGTTGCCGGCGCTGCGGCCGGTGCGGGCATGGAACTCCGCGGCCGCGGCGCTGAAGTCGGCCGCGTGGACCGTGCCCCGGCCGGCAGCCGCGGCGAGCCGGCGGGCGGCCGCGATGACGGACCTCGTCTGGTCCCCCACGTCCTTGGCCTCGGCGGCCCAGGCCGTCCAGGCGCGGACGATCATGGTGAGCGCCGCGGGGGAGGAGGATCCGGCGTCGGACGCCGCCTCCAGCGATGCCTGGGCGATCGGGATGGCCATGGACGTGTCGTCGGTCCATTCGGCCGGCGCGAACCCGAACGGCCCGCCGCCCTTCATGGTGACTTCGGAGCCGTCCGGCAGCGGCGCGCCGAACTCGTAGCCGGCGCCGAGGGCATCACCGGCGGCCAGGGCGACGAGGACGCCGGCCGCGCGGTCATTCTGCACAGGGGTCAGTTTCATGCCATCTCCATCAGGGGGTGTGTGGTGTTCCAGCCGGTCAGGTGGGCCAGCTGGGGGCGGCGGTTGGGAAGCTCGACGGCGATCCCCGCGGCGGACACCGCGCCGGCGGCACGGGAGACATTGCGGCTCCGGAGGGCGCCGTGGTTCCGGACCTCGAGGGCCGCGGCGCCGCCGTCGAACGTTCCGAAGTCCATCGCCTGGACGTGGGCGGCGAAGTCGCGGGCCCGCTGGCCCGGCAGGGGACCGGATGCCAGCGCCTGGGGTGGGAGGAGCTCCAGGTCCAGCAGCGCGGAATCGATCAGCTGGCGGTAGTGCCGGCGGAAGAGCGTGCCGGTGCCGAAGACCTCCAGGAGCAGCGGCTGCTGGCCCAGCCCGAGCACGACGCCGCGCTGGCCGTCCAGTGCATCCGGAGCGTCCGCCGCGTCGAAGCGGTTGCGCACGTTCCGGCCCTCCTTGAACTGGTCCAGGTGCTCGAGCAGGGAGCTGGTCACCGAGGCGCCGCGGGCGGCGTCGAAGCGTCGGACCCGCTCCCAGATGCGGGCCTGACGGTTGGCTCCGCGCTGGCCGCCGGGGCCGATGGCCAGCTCGGACCAGACGTTCAGCGGGGCGCGCCGTGCCTGCCGGCGGTGGCTGGTTTCCCCGGCTTCCCAGCGGCCGGCCTCGACGCAGAAGGTGTCGATGTCGCGGGTTTCCCCGGGGCCCAGGACGACGTCGCGGGCGCAGGTCCGGTGCTGCTGCCCGCCCTCGAGCAGCTCGCCTTCCAGCAGCAGCGCCGGGTGCGGGCCGTTGTTGGTGACCGTGAGCCGGGCGACCTGGGCGCCGCTGGCGAGCTCGGTGACGGCGACGTCGGCGTGGGTGCCGGTGCTGATGCCCAGGCTGCCGGACCCGGAGGTCCAGACGGGGAAGATGCTCAGCGGGCCGAGCCTGCTGCCGGCGCCGACGTGGAGCTGTGGAACCTTCATGATGGAACTCCAGATTGATTTAATGCATTTCTGCGCTAATTGACTTCAGTATGCACGGCTTGCATCTTTAGCGCAAGACTGCGATAAATGATCGTGTGAAGGATTCAACGAAAGGCCCCGGCATGTCCCTGCGCGACTACCCGCGCCCCTCGGTGGCGGTGGATACGGCGGTGCTCACAGTGTCCGGGGGCAGCGTGTGTGTGCTGCTCGTGAAGCGGGAGGAACCGGACCAGCACGGACGGTGGGCGCTGCCCGGCACGTTCCTGCGCGAACGCGAGACGCTCGCGGACGCGGTGCTGCGGTCCCTCCGGGAGAAGGCCGGCATCTCCGGACGCGTGCCGCGCCAGCTGCAGGTCTTCGACGAGCCCGGGCGCGATGACCGCGGCTGGGTGCTGTCCGTGGCGCACGTGGATGTGGTGCCCCTGGCGGCCTTGGAAGAGGCCCTGGCGTCCGACGGCGTCCGGCTGGCTTCGGTGACCGGGGAACCGGAGCTGATCGCCGGGCTGCCGTACGGCCATGCGGAGATGGTGGCGAAGGCGGTGGAGTGGCTGCAGGCCGCCTACGCGGAGGAGCCGGACCCGGGGGCGCTGCTGGATGAGCCGTTTACCCTGAAGGATCTCCGTGAGCTGCATGAGGCGGTGGCTGGCGACACTTTGATGCGCGACACGTTCCGGCGGTTCATGGAGCCGAAGCTCACGGGGACCGGGGACATGTCGGACGGGACGCGGGGGAGGCCTTCGCGGTTGTGGGTGCGGGGGATCGTAACCGTCCAGTAGCTGGACTGAGTGCATTGGCAGGATGCCGTTTGCGTACGGGGCGGGGGGCAGGTTTTGAGTGACAATAACGAGCAGCCGGACCCGCTATTCGTCTGTTTGGGCCGTCAAATTCGGACCTTCCCAGCCGAGCTCCCGAAGCATCCGATGGACGACCGGCGTGACACTGCTGGCCTCGCCGGCAGCGGAGACCCTGGCGACTTTGAGCAAAGCATCCCTGAGTCCCGACTCTTCCTCCGTGAGGCCCTCGCCATAGTGCGGAGCCAAAAGGAATGAGTGGCTGTGTGAAGAGTGCGCGACGAGTGCGTCCAAGAAAATCTCAAGCCGTCTGGCTGGTTCGTCGGTGCCGAACTCCGATGCATCCGGATTCTTCATATTGATCAAATTGAGGTGCTTTCCCCAAAGCTTCTCCCGCATCCCATCCTGCTCCAGCATTAGGGCTGATCCGAATCGATCCCCTCCTTTTTTGGCCGGCAGCGCCCGTCAAACATCGTGAACAATCTCATGGAAGTGATCATCGGTTTGTCCGAAGCCCACGAAGAGTAAGTGATGAGTTATGAGATGGGCCTTTACCAGGGCGGCAATGGTTCCCAGTTGGCATCCTGGGACCACACGTAGGGGCGCTGAAATAGCGGCACTACCAGGTGGTGGTCAGCTGCGAAGACATGCCCCAGAGTAACGTCGCCGGCTTTCATTATTTTCCCCCATGTAGATCGAACTTATCGCTCGATCAGGCTAACAGCGCGCTCGTTGCCGCGAGGTCGGGCAACGCCGCGGGCTTAAGTCAGATCTTGAGAATCTCAATGCTTTCCTCGATAAGACCGAACTCGTTTGACTCCGCGTAATCGAAAAAGTCCACTATCCGTTCGGAAACGGGCACGAGTGTGCCCTCGTCGAAGCCCGTGACGTTATCTCCCGGTCCGACATAAACCCATTTGGCGTCGTTCCGATAGTAGAAACTTTCGTCATTTACGAGTACTAGCACCAGGAGTACTGTCGCGCTAGTACTCATGGTGACGAAGTATTCTTCATGATCTCCAGGTCGTGGGAGTCGAGGCCATCGCTCCAGTCTGGCTTCGACTACCGAGTCTGGGGCCAAATCGTAGTAGAACTCGTCATCATGCTTGAAGTATCCCGATTTCAGAATGCTACGCTTGGTCAAGTGATCGATAGACACAATGAAGTCAGTGCCAAGAAAATGCCGATGCGTTGCTTTCATGTCGCCCCACGTCACAAATCTCGATAGCATAATTTTCCCTTCCCTTTACTGCTCTACAGATTCTGTCGTTCGCGGCGTGCGATTCCAGTAACTTACGTTTGGCTCGCAATCCACTGCGCGAAATCGTACGCGGTCACCTGCTGACCTTCCTTTGAACTGTCGTCGCTATACAAGTCCCAGAACTTGGTCGCAAAAAGCTCAAAATTTTTGTCGACACTGTAGAGATACTCGCCGCCCCAGGGGGTTGGATCGCCTTCGTCAGCAGGTAGGTGATTCTCGTAGTCGAGAACAGGCCAGTATCCGTGCTCCCAAACCCCGGCGCGGCGGGCTTCGCCGTACCCGGTGTCCATGGACCCACGTACAAGGTCCCGTATGGAAAAGTTGGGCACCCGACCGGGATCGTCGTCTGAGACGAACTGGACTGAAGAACTGGAGAAGTGTGGTGGCGTGGACCGCGTTCCATCAACGCTTTCAACGCAGTCCCACCAGTCGACCGCTTCAGCTAGATTATCGATGGCAAGCGGCAGGAGGAGTCGTCCGAAAGAGGGCCTCCCTTCGACTCGCACCCAAGATTCTCTGTGTCGAAGCCACGTGCGGGAGCCGGACTGCAGTGCGATTCCGCTAACCTCGTCATTTTTTTCATTACTTATCAGCGAAGCTTCAGCAGAGCAGGTCAGAATTGGACGAACAGATTCCCAGGTGAGCTTGCTCTCGTCAACCAAGCGAAACAGCAGTGCATCAAAAGTTGGGATAACCCGAAAGGGAGCGCCAAGAGCTAGGGCGGCCGCAATTCGAAAGTCGCGGGCCGCTCCTTCACTGGCCCGTGGAAAGTGAGACGAAGACTCTTGAAGTAAATTTCGGGCGTGTTCGACTAGGACAGATCGCTGGAAACGCTTACCCAACGCGAGGTCGTCCTTGAGCGTCCATTGGCCTTCCGAACTGCGGTTCCACAGGAGGCCTTGAGTAGCGAGCTCAACTTCGAGATAAGAGCTCCCAGCCAGGCGGCGAACGAACAACTGCTGTTCTTTCGTGCCAAAAATCTCGTAGGCGATAGCAGATCTTTCGCCTTCATGGTCGTACCACGCCACGGCTTGTTCGGTTAGGTAGCCTACCTCTACGCCGATGCCGGACTCATCAGATTGAGATAAATCGAATAGAGACCATTCGTCGCCCGGTGCGTTTAGAAAGAACCAGGCGTCCTCATCCATGGGCTGAGAAGTGTTGAGCCACTGGCCGTCTGTACGGTACTGGCAGCTAGCGGACCCACCAATGATGTAGCGGACGAGAAAGAGCTCGTCATCCCCGTCGGGGCGAGGGCACTTGACAAATTGAAGTTGCCACTTCTGATCGTTTTCCGCACCTGCATTGGTTTCCGGCACAAAGTCGTTACCTCCGTGCTGCACCTAGACCTGCTTTCGTTATCGAATTGAGAAAAGTGTCCCATGCAGGGATGACATCGTGCGGACAGCCCGATCGCGAATCACGGCAGGGCAGGCAAGCGGTTGCCGTGCCTCTAGTATGTTTGGTTGACCACCAGCCTCTTAGCGGCCCGCATAAGCTCTGTTGATGGTATTGGGGAACCACGAAGTACAGGAGCAGGTCTTGACAGTTACAGCCACACACCGGGAACTCAACGTCGCACCCGGTTCGGTGGTCCGTGTCCGGGACGAGGACTGGCTCGTCACCAGCGTCGAGAAATCGGTAGATGGCACCCTCATAAGGGTCCAGGGCCTCAGCGAGCTTGTCAGGGACACTACGGCCGCCTTTTACTCCGCGCTGGACACCATCGAAGTTGTGGACCCAGCCAAGTCCAAGGTTGTGGCCGATGACACCCCCAACTACCGCCGGGCCCGCCTGTTCCTGGAGACCACCCTCCGCAAGACGCCGACGCCGCAGTCGGCGGAGTACCTGACTGTCTCCACCCGCATGCTGTCGCGGAACCTCAAGTACCAGCAGATCGCCGTCGCGAAGGCCCTGGACACCAAGAACATCCGCCCGCGCATCCTGATCGCCGACGCCGTCGGCCTAGGCAAGACCCTCGAGATCGGCATGATCCTCAGCGAGCTGGTCAAGCGCGGCCGCGGCGAACGCATCCTGATCGTCACCCCGCGCCACGTGCTGGAGCAGATGCAGCACGAGCTCTGGTGCCGCTTCGCTCTGCCGTTCGTCCGCCTCGACTCTGCCGGCATCCAGAAGGTCCGGCAGAAGCTCCCGGCCACGCGCAACCCCTTCACCTATTACAAGCGGGCCATCATCTCGATGGACACGTTGAAGAGCCCCCGCTACCGGGCCCAACTCGGCAAACTGCACTGGGACGCTGTGGTCATCGACGAGGCCCATAACGTCACCAACACCCAGGCGCTGGCAGGGGAGCTCGCGCAAGTACTCGCTCCGAACACCGAAGCCCTCATCCTGGCCTCCGCCACCCCGCACAACGGACGCAACAAATCGTTCGCGGAAATCCTGCGTCTGCTGGACCCCACCGCTGTCCGCCCGGACGGCACCTTCGACCCCAATCACGTGGAGAACCTCATCATCCGCCGGCACCGGCACAGCCCCGAGGTCGCTCAGGAAGTCGGCGCGGATTGGGCCGAGCGCGAAGAACCGGACAACAGGCTCGTCTCCGCCTCCGCCGCGGAGAACGCTATCGCCGAGGAGCTCTCCGACGTCTGGCTCTACCCGGAAGGCAAGCCGGCACCGTATTCGGGCCAGAACGGTGCGTTGTTCTCCTGGATCCTTGCCAAGGCGTTCCTCTCCAGCCCCGCTGCGCTTCTCGAAACCGTCACCGAGCGACTCAGGAAGCTCGACGCCGATTCACCGTCCGAGGCCAAGGAAACCGGAGCCCTCAAACGCCTCACCAAGCTCACCGAGTCCGCCAACACCGGCGACTCCGCCAAGTACACCGAGCTCGTCAGCTACCTGAAGAAGATCGGCGTCGGCAAAGGCTCCCCGATGCGGGCAGTTGTCTTCGCCGAGCGCGTCGCCACCCTCAAATGGCTCCAGGAAGCACTGCCCAAGGCCCTCGGCCTCAAGCCGGAAAACCTCGGCCTCCTGCACGGCGGCCTCAGCGACGTCGAGCAGCAAAGCATCGTGGACCAGTTCAAGCGCGGAAACAGCCCGCTGCGCGTCCTGGTCACCGGCGACGTCGCATCCGAGGGCGTGAACCTGCACTCCGAATGCCATCACCTGATCCACTTCGACATCCCCTGGAGCCTGATCCGGATCGAACAGCGGAACGGCCGCATTGACCGGTTCGGCCAGCGCCAGAAGCCGCAGATCACTACACTGCTCCTGAACCCGCACAACACCCGTTTTTCCGGCGACATCAAGGTCCTGACGCGCCTGATGGAACGCGAGTACGAGGCCCACGCCGTCCTCAACGACGTCGCCTCCCTAATGGGGCAATACAGCGTCAAGCAAGAGGAAGACGCCATCCGCGACGTCCTGCTCGGCAAGAAGAACTTCGAGGACGTTGTCGGAGTGCCCGACGCCGATCCGGACTCGGGCGACCTCTGGGACTTCCTCGACTTCGAGGCCTTGCAGGAAGCTGGGGAAACGGAGGCCATCCCGGTGGAGAAACCGCTCGGTCTCTACTCCACGGACCTGGATTTCCTTGACGAGGCCCTCAACGAGGCCTTCGGTGACCCGCACAAGGTCCTCGGCTGGACGGTCCACGCCGGCCACGGCCTCGCCGAGCTCAACCCGCCGGTCGACCTCCAGCACCGCCTCGGCTACCTCCCGCAGGACTACCTGTCGGAGCGGCGCGTCACCGAGCGCCTTAAACTCGCCACGACCGTCGACGCTGGCACCCGGGAACTGAACCGCGCCCGCGAATCCGATGACATGAGCTGGCCCGAGGCCCACTACCTGGGCCCGCTCCACCCCGTCCTGGACTGGGCCAGCGACCGGGCCCTGTCCTCGATGTCACGCAGCGAAGTCCTCGTGGTACGCGGCGACGTGGACGCCGCCCAAGTCCTGCTCATGGGAACGTTGATGAACCGCCGCGGGCAGGTGGTCTCCAAAGCCTTCATCGCGGTGGACTTCCCCGACCCCGCCAACCCGACGTTTTGTCTCTCCGAACCCCTCGAGGATCTGGGTGCGCACCTGAGCAGCATCGGCGTCGACGCCAAGGCGACCAACCCTGGACCGGTCACGGTTAACGGGCTGCAGGCACTGTTGCCGCAGGCGGTGGAGAGCGCCCGGCAGACCATGCAGCTAACGTTCGAGGCAGCCGCCAACTCTGCCAACCAGCGCCTGCAGGCCTGGAAGGACCGGGCCACGGGCTGGACCCAGCTGTCCTTCGACTTCGCTCAGCGGGCGGAAGTGAAAAAGCAACGCGAGCGTGTCAGCGAGGAGCAGCGCATCGCGGAGTCGCTCGCCCCCGCCCAACGCCTGGTCCGCCCCCTCCTGATCGTCGTTCCCCGCGCAACCCCTGCCGCCGTCCCGGAAGGTGCTGACCAGTAATGCCGTCCTTTGATTCAATCGTTGTAGGCGAAGACTGGATTAGCGAACACTTCTTCACCACGGCCTCCACCAAGGAATCCTTCCAGGCCGAAGTCGTCAAACTCCGCAAGAACTGGGACCAGGCAGCCAAGGATGGCCACTCCACCACCCCGACCCGCTTCGCCGAGGTCCGCGGACGCCTCCAGATCGTGCTGGCCGGGCTCTCGGAAGACCCGGCGGCTGCGTCCGAGGCCTACGCAATCCTGCGCGGCGCCCTCGGTTTTAAGGGCCCGACGGCGTCCGTCACCTTCGAGCGCAGCGGTACCGAGACGCTCGTCCCCGGCGTGTGGACGACGGAGAGCTCCGAGGTCCTGCTCGTCGAGGCCGCTCCCGCTGACGCGCTAGAAGACGTGCTCTCCACTGTGCTTCCGCTCGGGCGCGTTCTGGTGGACGGCAAGGAGCCGTCCCCAGCGCTCTCGGTGGCGAAGGCCGTGTCCGAGGCCTACCTTTCGGACAAAGCCCCGAAGTTCGTGGTGATTATGGCCGGCCGCTGGCTGGTGCTGACGGAACAGGAACGCTGGGCCGAGGGCCGCTACCTGGCCGCGGACGCGCTTCTGGTCGCGGACCGCAACGACACCAAGAAGGACGCCGAGACGGACCGTTTCGTGGCGATCTTCGGCCGCGACTCCCTCATGCCGACGCCGGACGGCTCCATCTGGTGGGACGGTGTTCTCGAGGCCTCCGTCAAACACACCGTGGGCGTCTCCCAGGACCTGCGTGAAGGCATCCGCCGCTCCATCGAAATCATCGCCAACGATGTCCTGGACCGCCGCCGTGCAGCGGGTCTGGGTGTCGAAGACGTGGACGGTCAGGTCTTGGCCCGCCAGTCCCTGCGTTTCCTCTACCGGATCCTCTTTCTGCTCTACGCGGAGGCCTCCCCGGAGATGGGCGTCCTCCCGGTCGGAGCCGGCGAATACAACGAGGGCTACGGTCTCGACCGACTGCGGGAACTGACCCTGGTCAACATCCAGTCCCCGGAGTCCCGTCGCGGCACCCACATTTACGAATCGCTAGCGCAGCTTTTTCACTTGGTGGACAACGGCCACGCTCCGGGAGGGGCAAGCCCCTCCGAGGATGCCTCCGGCGAGAACGAAGGCCTGGTCTTCCAGCCGCTCAAGGCCGACCTCTTCCACGACGCCGCAACGTCCCTCATCAACGACACCAGGCTCAGCAACGCAGAGCTACAGCGAGTCCTGCAACACCTCTTGCTCAGCAAGGAAACCAAGGGCAAAGATCGCGGCTTCATTTCATACGCGGAACTGGGCATCAACCAGCTCGGGGCCGTCTACGAGGGCCTGATGTCCTATACGGGGTTCATCGCTGCCGAGCCCCTGCACGAGGTGGCCAAAGACGGGAACCCGGACAAGGGTTCCTGGGTAGTCCCGGTGGACCGTTCCGAGTCCATTGACGCCAAGCACTTCGTGGTGGAAGTGGACGAACGAACGGGGGAACGGCGCCCGGTGCTGCACCCCGCGGGTTCCTTTGTTTTCCGACTCGCCGGCCGCGAACGCCAGCAATCCGCCTCCTATTACACCCCCGAAGTGCTGACCAAGTTCGTCGTGTCCCAGGCCCTCGAAGAACTGCTGGACCAGAACGAGCAAAAGACCGCAGCCGACGACATCCTGAACCTGACGGTCTGCGAGCCGGCCCTGGGGTCCGGCGCGTTCGCCCTGGAAGCTGTCCGACAGCTCGCCGACGAGTACCTGAAGCGCAAGCAGGATGAGCTGGACGTCCGGATCCCCGCGGACGAATACCCACAGGAGCTCCAGAAGGTCAAGGCTCAGATCGCCCTGCACCAGGTCCACGGCGTGGACCTGAACTCGACAGCGGTGGAACTCGCCGAAGTCTCGCTCTGGCTCGACACCATGGTGAAGGACCTCCAGGCGCCGTGGTTCGGGCTGCGCCTTCGCCGCGGCAACTCCCTGATCGGCGCCCGCCGGGCCACCTACTCACGGCAGTCAGTCAACGACAAGTCGTGGCTGAAGACTCCACCGCAGGACGCGCCCTTGACCGGGCTCGTCGAGGCCATGACCGCCGAGACTGACGATCCCAACGCAGTGGGCCGCGTCCACCACTTCCTGCTCCCGGCCGAGGGCTGGGGCGCGGCCGCCGACGCCAAGGAGGTCAAGGACCTGGCAGGGGAAGCCCAGCGGGAGCTCAAAGCCTGGCGTACCAAAATCAAGTCCAAACCCAGCAAGACCCAGGTCGAACGGCTTGTCGGCCTCGGCCGCCGCGCGGAATCGCTGTGGAAGCTCACGCTGCGCCGGCTCCAGGTCGCCGAGGCCGAGGCCCGCCGGAACATCGACTACTTCGGCAAACACCCCTCGGTTGTCGAGCCCGGCGATGCAGGCACTCGGGCCCAGGCCGTCACCCGCGAGCAGATTGAGCAGACCCTCAACGACCCGAACGGCGCCTATCAGCGACTCCGCCGTGTCATGGATGCCTGGAATGCGCTGTGGTTCTGGCCACTGACCGAGCGGGCGACAGGCGGGGCAACACCGCCGACCCTGGACGAATGGCTCGCCGCGCTGGAAGCGATTCTTGGTCTGCAGGGCAAAGAGTCCAAGATGGCAGGGCAGCAGACCTTTGGTGCCTCCTCGTCCTGGGAAGAACTGAACGACGCCGAACGGTCCGACCTCGGCTTCGCCCTGGCGTCCGACATTGACATCGCCAAGAAACAACACGGATGGCTGCAGGTGTGCGAGAACATCGCCGCCGATCAGGGGTTCTTCCACTGGGAGCTGGACTTCGCACCTGTATTTGGACGCGGAGGATTTGATCTTCAGGTGGGTAACCCGCCCTGGGTAAGACCCGACTGGGATGAGCGTGCGATATACGCGGAGTACGATCCCTGGTGGCAGTTGAACGCCCGGCAGTCGCAGGCACTTGTGAGCAAGAAGCAGGCCGAAGCCAAGGCCAACCCCTACCAACGCGACTACATGTGTAGCCAAGCGGCAACAATAATCGGCTTACGGGTGATGCTCTCGTCTTCCTGCGTGTATCCGATCGTGTCAGGTCTTCGGCCAGACCTCTACCGATCGTTCATGGAGCGGACCTGGAGGTCTGCGTCCGAGAAGGGGGTTGTATCGCTTATCCACCCCGAATCTCACTTCAGCGAAAAGCGCGCAGGGGATTTGCGAGCAGCCAGCTACCGGCGACTTCGTCGACACTGGCAATTTAGGAATGCGATGTTCCTGTTCCCCGAAATCCATGATGGTGTCAGCTTCGGCGTCCACGTGTACGGAATCGAGCAGGCGGCTGCAAAATTCCGTATGGCCGCTTCCCTATATCATCCCGACACTGTCTCACGATCGGAAATGCACAGCGGTGTCGGCGATTTACCTGGTCTTAAAGATGGAGAAGGTAAATGGGATACCCGGCCTCACGCGGAACGGATTATTGACGTCGACGAATCAGTCCTCGCTGTGTGGGCTGACATGGTTGACGACTCAGGAACGCCCCCTATTGAAGCCCGCATGCTTTACCCAGTTAATCGTGCGAGCTCACAGTTGCTCAAGCAGGTGGCAGTCGTACCAAGACTAGCGCTGGCAGGTTTCGAGATTTCGCGGGGGTGGGATGAGGGCGCAGACCGGCGTCGCGGTCGATTTGACGTGGGATCCGCGGTGGTCGAGAGCTGGAGCCAGGCGATCCTTATGGGCCCCCATTTCACGCTGGCTAACCCGTTTGTGAAGCAGCCAAACCCTTCGATGCGTAGCAACCAAGATTGGACAGAAATCGATCTAGAAGAGCTACTGCCGCACTTTATCCCTCGTACCAGTTATCAACCCGTCGGCGACCTCGCCGAATTTCGTAACGAATACACGAAATGGGGGGATGCCCGGTCCGTAAACGCTCAGGACCGCTATCGGCTTGTGTGGCGCCGAATGGCCGGGGTTAGTAATGCCCGAAGTCTCCAGCCCGCAATCATCCCACCTGGCCCGACTCACGTTGACAACGTCAACGCGTTGGGGTTTGCAACGGAGGGAAGTGATGGCCTGCTTCTGCAGATAGCAGGGTATCTCTCGTCTCTTGTGGCAGACTTCCTGATTCGCGTGACGGGGGCGTCAAAGATCAACCCTGACTCTCTGGAGAAGCTACCGTTCGATCCAAATTTCCGGCTGAGGAACGAACAGGGACGACGCGCGGCGGAGTTGAACTTCCTAACCGAAGATTACCGGGACCTCTGGAACAGCACTCAGGGAAGTCCGTTCGAGCTACAGTTAGCGGCACGAATCGCTTCCAGTCGCCGTAACCTGTTGGTCGAGTTGGATGCATTGGCCGCCCTGATGCTCGGAATTGATATTGAGCAGTTGTGCTCGATCTACCGGGTCTACTTTCCCGTTCTTGTTGGGTATGAGAACACGGATCTATATGACGCAAACGGTCGTAAAATTCCTGGTGATTTGAATAGGCGATTCCGGAAGGATGGCGAGAACTTGAATCTCGAGGAACGGACCTGGACCCACCCGCAGAGCGGCGTCGATTACGTCTTCGAGTTCCCGTTCCAGAGTTTTGACCGCGAGGAAGACATGCGGAAGGCTTACGCGCACTTCTCGAGCATGCTGGAGGAGAAACCCTGATGTCTGAGCTTCTGCCCACCACCCAGGCCGGGGATCTGCGCCGCGGGCTCTCCGACTACCTCGCCACCACGTTCGCTCTGACGGACGGGAACGCGCGGTCCGCTATCAAGGACTTCCTCGCGGATCCGGATCAGGGGCTCTTCAAGGGCGCCTACGTCCGGCTGCGACTTCCGTTCGAAACCGCCGAGCCCGGCTGGCGAGACTGCCTGGACTGGTACGAGGGCTTCGAACCCTACGGCCACCAGGCCGAGGCCTTCCAGCGGCTCAGCAGCAAAGGCACTGGTGGGGCACGCCGTCGCCCGGAGCCCACGCTGGTCACCACCGGTACCGGTTCCGGAAAGACCGAGGCGTTCCTGTACCCGATCCTGGACCACGTGCTGCGCTCCAAACGGGACGGCATCACCGGGATCAAGGCGCTCATCCTCTACCCGATGAACGCCCTGGCCAATGATCAGGCCAAACGCCTGGCCGAGCTGCTGACCACCCACTCCGAGCTGTCTGGGATCACCGCCGGCATCTACACCGGCCAGAAGGACACCAACCGCACCAAGGTGGCCCGGGACGGACTGATTAACGACCGCGACGTGTTCCACCAGGACCCGCCGGACATTCTGCTGACCAACTACAAAATGCTGGACATGCTCCTGCTCCGCCACACCGACGCACCGCTGTGGCAGAAGTCCGCGACCAGCCTGCAATACGTGGTCCTGGACGAATTCCACACCTACGACGGCGCCCAGGGCACCGACGTGGCCATGCTGCTGCGCCGGCTCGGCCTGACGCTCAAGAGTTATTGGTCGGACGACCTGACGGACCGTCCCCACGGGCTGGGCGAAGAAGACCGTGCCCGGCCCCTTGGCCGGGCCACGCCCGTCGCCACATCCGCAACGCTGGGCAGCAAAGGCGACCCAAATGCGATGCTCCGCTTCGCAGAGACTGTCTTCGGCGAGGTCTTCCCACCCGACTCCGTCGTCACCGAATCCCGGCTCACTCAGGAGGCCTGGACCCAGCTCGGCACCGGAACCGTTCAGTGCCGGGACCTGCATGCCGTCGCCGGCGGCATCACCGCCACCAACAAAGCCGTCGAGAAGCTGCGCGAGGCCGGCGGCGGCCCGGAAGTCGTCGTCGGGCCCGTCCTGGACGCGCTCTTCGACGAACGTCCCTTAGACCTTCTGGACGCGATGCGCACGCATCCGCTGACCGCGGCCCTGCTGACGCATGCGAGTACCGCCGTCGCACTCTCGGACCTGACCAACGCCGTCTTCCCGTCCCATTCACTGCCCGCTGGCGTGAGGCCGGACGCCGCGGAGGAATTCATCTCCCACGTCATCGCACTGCTCAGCCACATCCGCGCCCGCTACGGCAGGGCCGCCCTCACCGTGGAAACGCACCTGTGGATCCGCGAGATGTCCCGCGTGGACGCCGCCGTGGACACGTCCCCGCGCTTCCGCTGGGCGGACGACGGTGTGGACCAGTCTCATGACATGTTCCTGCCAGCGCTCTATTGCCGGCACTGTGGCCGTTCCGGCTGGGGCGCCGTCCTGGCGCCCACCGGCCTGGACCTGGAGCTGGACGACTCCAAGATCCGGGAAGCACGCGTCACCAACAACCCGCGCTTCCGGACTCTCATCTCGGCCGCCGCTGAGGCGGACATCATCGAATTCCACCAGGACGGCTCGGAGCAGGTGCAGGGCTTGCACTGGCTGCACACTGTCAACCGTGGCCTCTCCACCACGCCGCCAAAAGCAGACAGCGCCGACCTCGCCGAAGGGCGGGTCATTCCCGTTCTGATGCTCACCGGGCAGGACGCGGACGACCAGTCCAAGAAGGACGTCTGCCCGTCCTGCCTGGCCAAGGACGGCATAGCCTTTATGGGCAGCGCCATCGCCACCATGCTCTCCGTAAGCATCTCCAACCTGTTCGGCGCCGAGGGCCTGAACGACGAGGAAAAGAAAGCCCTCGTCTTCACCGACAGCGTCCAGGACGCCGCGCACCGGGCGGGGTATGTCCAGTCCCGATCCCACACCATGACGCTCCGCACCGCCCTGCGGCGCGCCCTCGGCGAGCAGCCGGCTACGCTAACGGAACTCGTTGACGCCGCGATTTCCCGCGCGGATACACCCGGGGCGCGCTACCAGCTGATCGCCCCCGAATTCGTGGACCGGCAAAGCTTCCGCCCGTTCTGGGACCCAAAGGCTTCCCCGGCGGAACGCGTCCGGGCCCGGCGCTTCGCCAAACGCCGGCTGCAGTTCGACGCCCTCCTGGAGCTCGGCCTCCAGTCCCGGACCGGCCGGACCCTGGAGCTCACCGGGTCCCTGGCCGTCGAAACCGACGCCGGCAACCCCACCCGCATGCTCTCCGTGGCCCGGAAGGCCTATGACTCGGCCCTTCACCAGACCATGGTCGGGGAGGCCGTGCCCACGCAGCAGCAGCTCCTGCAGTGGATCCGCGGCACCGTGGAAAGAGTCCGTCTCCAGGGCGGCGTCCACCACGAATGGCTCAAGGGCTACATCGCGACCGACGGCAAACGCTGGCAAATCTGGGGCGGACGGCCCAAGGGCGAAGGCATGCCCGCGTTCCCCTCCGGCCGGCCGGCCCCGGCCTTCCCTCGGATCGGCAACGCCGCCGCAGCCACCGACAACCTGGACGGCGTTACATCCTCGGCATCCTGGTACGCACGATGGACAGCCCGCTGCCTCGGCGTCGCCCCCGCCGACAGCGGCTACCTTGCCAAGGCCCTCATCACGGCACTTGCAGACGACGGAACCCTCGGCAGCTCCAAGACAAACTCCGGCGCCGATGTCTACTGGCTCGACCCGGAGAAGATCGTGCTCTCCGTCCCGGACGCCGAGGATCTGGCCGCAGGGCGGCACACCGTTCAGTGCAGGGTCTGCCAGGCCATAACCCCCGGAAGCCTCACTGTCATCGACCAGCTGGTCGGAGGCCCCTGCACCCTGGTCCGCTGCAGCGGAACCTTGCAGCGGCACGCCGCCGACGCCCGGAACTTCTACCGGGACCTGTACTCCTCACGCGAAAGCAAGCGGGTGGTGGCCCGGGAACACACGTCGCTGCTTGACGATGCAACAAGGATCCTCTACGAAACGCAGTTCAAGTCTGGCGCCGACAACCCGCAGGCCCCCAATGTCCTGGTAGCCACTCCGACGCTGGAGATGGGCATCGACATCGGGGACCTGTCCTGCGTGATGCTGGCCTCGCTGCCGACATCCGTAGCCTCCTACCTGCAACGGGTCGGCCGGGCCGGCCGTCTGACCGGCAACTCCCTCGTCCTCGCTTTCGTGCGTGGCCGCGGCGAGCACCTGCCCAAACTCCACGAACCGCTCTCCGTCATCAACGGCGAGGTCCGGCCGCCCGCGACCTACCTGGACGCCGAAGAAATCCTGGGACGCCAGTATGTAGCCCACGTCGCGGACCGCTTCGCCCGGGCTGTGGGCCGGCCGCACCCGGTTGACGCCATCCAGGCCCTCGGGAGCGTTGCGCCTGGATCGTTCATCGGGGACCTGATCGAGGACGCCACGGGGAATGCTACCGGGTATCTCACCGATTTCCTGGACCAGTTCGGCGAACGGATTTCCCCCGACAGCGCCGCCCGCCTTGCAGCGTGGGCGTCACGGCACGACGACGGCGAGCCCAGCGGCCTCGGCCGTCGTCTGGTCCGGGCGGCGGGGGAGTGGAAGGCCGACGTCGACGAACTGGACGCCCGCCGCAAGGAAATCGGCAACGCCCTGCCCGAGCTGGAGGCAGCGGCCGCCCAGGCGGAACGGTTGGACGACAAAACCTCCGACGCGCACCAGGCCCTTCGGACGGCCAAAGCCACGCTCAAGATGATCCGGGACCAGCTCAAGCAGCTCCGCGGTCAGTACTGGATTTCGGTCCTGGAGGCCTACGGGGTGCTGCCGAACTACACGCTCCTGGATGACTCGGTCAGCCTGGACGTTGGGATGTCCTGGAAGGACGCGGACACGCAGGAGTTCGTTACGGACACTGTGTCGTACAACCGTGGCGCTTCGGTGGCCTTGAGCGAATTTGCGCCCGGCGCCACGTTTTACGCGCAGGGCATGGAAATCCTGATCGACGCCGTGGACCTGGGCCCGCAGCAGAGCCATATCCAAAAATGGCAGGTATGTCCGCAATGCGGCTGGATCAAGACTAACCTCGGTGCCGCCGCGGCCGTGCAGAACTGTCTGCGCTGCGGCACCTCGGCCATCGCGGACCTGGGCCAGGTCCTCGACGTCGTGGTCATGAAGAAGGTCTCCGCCGAGGTCCGCCGGGACGAGGCCGCGATCAATGACCGGCGGGACAACCGAGTGCGGGAACGCTTCACGATTGTTGCCGCGGCAGACATCGACCCGCAGCACCTGCAGAAGCGCTGGTTTGTGGAGGGCTACGACTTCGGCGCCGAATATTTTAACCGGGTGGACATCCGGTGGCTCAACACAGGCCGGACCGCCTCCAACGGCGGAGTGCGGACCATCGCCGGCGACGACGTCCGGACACCCATGTTCCGGCTATGCTCCTACTGCGGCCAGCTGGACCAGTCCTCCAAGGAGAATCTGCCCACCGAGCACCGGTTCTGGTGCAAATACCGCAAGGCAGCCCAAGAAAGCGTCAGGGAAGTTGTGCTGGCCCGAGAACTGAACACCCAGGGCGTAGTACTGCATCTGCCCCTCGACGTGACCTACGGCGACGACTTCTCCGTCCCCAGTCTCCAGGCAGCCTTGCTGCTGGGTCTCCAGAAAGTCCTGGGCGGAGCCCCGGACCACCTTGGTGTGCTGCGGATCAACGATCCGTCGCACGGCGGGAACCGGATTGCCCTCATGCTGCACGACAAAGTCCCCGGCGGCACCGGCTACCTGGCCGAGTTCGCCAATGCCGAGCGTGTGTGGGAACTGCTGCACGCCGCGTGGCAGACCGTGCGGGACTGCAGCTGCCGCTTCGAGGAGCGGCTGGCGTGCCAGCACTGCCTGCTTCCCTTCGCCGATCCGTGGACGGTGGATAAGGTGGCGCGGGCCAGCGCCGAACGCCTGCTTGGCCTGCTCTTGCGCTCCGGCGAGGCGGCCATAGATGGCGCCGTCCCGCCGTCGTTCTCCGACTGGGCTGTCACCGAAGAGGCGCCCGACGCCGAGACCTCGATCGAGTCGCTGCTGGAAAAGCGGTTCCGGAAGGCCTGGATGGACCGGCTGAAAGCGGTGGGCGCACACACGAAGGTGACCCCCGGAGCGCTGGCGGACACCATCACCTTCCGGATCCCCGGGCAGCAATTCCAATGGCAGCTCATCCCGCAGGTGGACGTCGCCGGAACCCGCCCCGACTTCCTGCTTAAGGGACCGCCGGACCCGAACTTCCCCGTGCTGGCGATCTACACGGACGGCTTCACCTTCCATGCGTCCCCGGAACACAACAGAATCGCGGACGACGCTAACAAGCGCGACAAACTCCGGCACAGCTCTGAGCTATCCGGGGCCGTAGTGCCGTGGGCCGTGACGTGGCAGGACGTGGAAGCATTCGAAGCCGGTCCCTCGGCGCCGGTGGTGCTGCCTTCCTGGGCCAATGCCAAGCTCAACGCGCAGCTCATGGCCAACTATCCCGTGAATGCCGGGATCATGGATCTGCTGGGCCGGGACGCGATGGCAATGCTCTGGGAATGGGTCAACCGGCCGGATCCCGAGGCCTGGGCTAACTTCTCGGAGCTGGTGCCGCTCATGCTGATGGCGCAGCGGCCCGAGCCCGGCGACGCGGACGCGATGTACGCGCACGCGGCGGCGCTCTCCCAGGGCACTAAGCCGTCCCTGCCTGCGGGCACCGTGACGGCCTGGACGCACAGCTCGGGGAGTCTGGGGTTCGCGGCGGCCGGGTCGCCCAAGAGTCTGTCCACGATCGCCGTCGGGCTGTGTCTGGACGACAGAGCCGCAGCGGTCGGTTCTCCCTCACACGAAGCATCCTGGCGCGATTGGCTTCGGCTCTCCAACCTCCTGGCGTTCAAGCCGATCGGCTTGACGATCGGGTCGGTGATGTCTACGGTCAGCGCCGGCGGATCCGTGGAGGAAGAGTCCGCGCGGCTGGAGATGTCAGACGGGCTCAGCCCGGCCTGGAACGAACTGCTGGGACAGGCCACAGTGTTCGAAAAGACCCTTCTGCTGGCGATCGCCAATGCGGACATCAGTGTCCTGCCGGAACTCGGCTTCGAGGTGGACGGCCTACCGGTCTCGATCGCCTGGCCGGACTACCGGATCGCCGTCATGCTCGACGGCGACGACGGGCGCGCTGAACTTGAAGCCGCCGGCTGGGCCACCGTGGGAACAGACGTCGACGATATTCGTGAACTGCTGAAGACGAAGGGAGCTTGATATGGCGCTGGTGACATGGATCAAGCAGAAAGACAAGATCGACGGCACCATGAAGAACAAGGTGTACTCCTTCTTCGAGAAGCTCCAGAAGGATGACACCGCGCCCGGGCTCCACATCGAACCCATGCATACGCCCGCGGACCCCCGCGTGCGAACGGGCCGGATCGACCTCAACTACCGGGCCGTGCTCTTCAAAGTCGCCTTCGACACCATCCCGCACTACTTCTACTACGGCGCCTGGCCGCACGACGAGGCAATCGACATCGCCCGATCCAGCGTGCTGCAAGTGAACTCCGTCAACGGCGTCCTGGAGGTCATCCGGGCCTCGACGCCCGACGGCGATATTCCTCCTGGCCTGCGCGTTCCTCCCGTCGCGTCGGTTGTTCCTGATGCTCCGACGCCGGAGACCGACGTCGAGCCTAGGGTGCCGGATGAGAAGCCCGGGGCGCGTCAGGATGAGACCCCCGAAGCCTGGATCAGCCCGCTTCTGGGTTGCGGCATGGTCCCAGCTGAACTGATTTCAGAACTCGGCCTCGGCGCAGATCTAGTGGGCCGGGCATTCGCGGCGTCCTCGGACGGAGAACTCCTCGACGTTTTGGACGAAGCGCCGGAGTGGCAGGCGACTGCGCTCCTTGAGTTGGCTGCCGGCACCTCCGTCCAGGAAGTCCAGGACAAGCTCGCGCTGAGCCGCTACGTGGACGACCCGCAGGCGACAGAAGAGGAGAAGATCCGGAAGTCCCTGGAGCATCCCGCCACGAAGATGCAATTCACATTCGTGGGTGACAACTCCGACGAGCTCAAAAAGGTCATCGAAGGTGGAGACTTCGATTCCTGGCGCACGTTCCTTCACCCGGAACAGCGCGTCTATTCGGAACGCCATTACAACGGCTCCTTCCGTCTCTCCGGCGGTGCCGGAACCGGCAAGACGGTGGTCCTACTCCACCGCGCCCGGATGCTGGCAGCGGCTGAACCGGCGTCGCGGATCGTTCTGACAACCTACACAACAACACTCGCTGATTCGCTGGAAAGCGGGTTGTCGAAGCTCGATGCCAATCTTCCACGGGCGGCAAAGCCCGGAGTACCCGGCATCTATATTTCCGGTGTGGATTCACTCGTCAGCAAGGTGTTTCGCGGTGCTCAGGAAATCGAGCAGCGCCGCGCCATGAAGGATCTTTTCGGGCTGGAGGTCTCTGCTCCGGGGAAGATTCTGGACGCTGACAGTGCCCGCCAGCAATGGGAGTCAGCCTTGGCCGACGTCGATCATCAGCTGGAGCTCGAGCTCGCCAACCCGACATTCCTCCAGCAGGAGTACGAAACGGTAATCCTGCCCAACTTCATCAGCGGCAAGGATGAGTATCTGAAGGTGCCCCGCGCCGGCCGCGGCACAGCATTGAACCGAGCGAAGCGGCTTGCTGTCTGGAAAGTCGTGGAAGCCTACAGGTACTACAACCGGATCGAAATGCATGCCTCGTTCGTGGAGCTGGCGCACCTCGCTGCTCTGGTGCTTCGCCAGCGTGCAGAGGCCAGCGGAGCACGTCTTGTTGATCATGTGCTGATCGACGAAGCGCAGGACTTGCACGCCGGCCACTGGCTGTTCCTCCGGGAACTGGTCCAGCAGGGGCCGGATGACCTCTTCATCGCGGAGGATTCGCATCAGCGCATCTACGGCCAGAAGGTCCCGTTATCCCGCTTTGGGATCGGCATCGTCGGCCGTTCCCGCAGGTTGACTCTCAACTACCGCACGACCCAGCAGAACCTGGCCTACGCCGTCGGACTTCTAAGCGGAGCTCCGGTTACGGATATTGAGGGCGATCAGGAGTCGATTAATGGCTATACCTCGTCGCGGGTAGGGCCGCGGCCAGAGGAAATAGCCTCTGCCTCGATCGCTGAAGAACTGGACAACCTTGCTGACTATCTGCGGAAGTGGAAAGTCGAGGGAGTGCCGCTGGAGACCGTCGGAATCCTGGTCCGCTCCAATTTCCAGGTCGGCAAAGTCATCAACGGGCTGAATGAACGCGATCTCGAAGCCAGGACGGCGGGTGCACCGACGTTGCCCGGTGTTCCGTCCGTGATGACAATGCACCGGTCCAAGGGCATGGAGTTCACCCGGGTCGTTCTTTTCGGGATTTCCGACCAAACCCTGCCGGCTTCCTATCAGGTGAAGGGCTTGGCGCCAGCCGAGCAGGCAGATGCCATTATGCGCGAGCGATCGCTGTTGTATGTTGCGGCAACCCGAGCGCGAGACGGACTCGTCGTGTCGTGGAGCGGGAAACCGTCGGAGCTGCTTGGTACAAAGTAGTTTCGATACTTATCAATTTCAGTCGCAACTAATTTGGGGGAGTAATGGCGGTTAGCACCGTTGGGAAAAAGGCGCGCTGGTGGGATGGTGACGCCTCACAGCGCTACTGGATGGAACTGGTCAACGTTGACACATGGGGGAGCGAGCTCATCGCACCAGATCTACCTGATTACGACTTGATGCACGATGTCCGGGTCGGAGATGTTGTGCTCCATTGGGTGGGGAAGAACAATCCTCGCGGCCATAAATCCGGCATGTACGGCGCTTCCGTCGTGGCCGGCGGACTGCGCCCGCGGGCCGGAGACTGGTTAGGCAAACCGGCAAACGTAATCCCACTAACCCGGTACACTCCATTGCCTCGACCGTACCTACTGACCGATCTGCGTGCCGACCATCAGTCCGACATCCTCGGCATCAAGGACCAACTCGAGCAGAAATTCGTGGTCAGTGGCGGGTTCACGATGTTTTTCCCTTTTCAGAAACACTCAACCAGTGGCTTGAAACCCAATCAGAGGTACCTGACGAAACTTCCGGCGGAAGTTCTCAGTGCAGCTCCAGACCTGCTGCCGGACAGCGACTGGGGCGGATTCGACATTCCGCTGGTTGCGCCGCCAGTCGGGGGACAGAACGGCGTCAAGCAGCGCTACGCGGGTTTTTGTGCTGACCCGATATTGAAGAAGGCCATTGAGATGCAGGCAGTCCGGCAAGCGATTGCTCACTACGAAACAGCCGGGTACAGCGTCGAAGACGTCGGCGCCTACCGGTCCTACGATTTGCTGGCCAAGCACGGAGACGAAGAGCGTCATATCGAAGTCAAGGGTTCGCAGGGATACGTCCAGAAGTTCATTCTGACGCGCAACGAGGTTACACACGCCAATGACTATGGCCCAACGGACCTGGTTGTGGTGGCGGACATCCAGTGGGAACGCCACCTCGACGGTTCTATCGACACCGAAGACGGCGCCATCAGCGTCTACCCCGATTGGCGGCCCTCTCCCGAGAACCTGAAACCGCTGAGCTACGAATACTTCCTGGACTAAGTCTGGTCTTGCGGGGGTGTCCCTATGTTTTTTGTCAAGCGGTTTGGGGAGCTTTTTCCTCGTAGAGTGTGCCGTTGCGGAGCATGGCGTGGATGACGTCGCAGCGGGGGGCGTGCAAGGCAGATGACGGCGGCGTTGTGTTTCTTGCCTTCGGCGCGTTTCCGGGCGTAGTAGGCCTTGGAAACGGGGTCGTGGCAGGAGGCGATCCAGGCGGACCT
>NZ_JBVAYY010000006.1:0-10674 GCF_055412885.1 Pseudarthrobacter leeuwenhoeki
ATGGTACTGCACCCGGGAGGGTGTGGGAGAGTAGGTCACCGCCGGAACATCATTAAACGGTCGAGAGCCCCAACCACACGGTTGGGGCTCTCCCGCATTTAACAAGGAACCCACATACGGAACATTCGCCGTCCCGGCGTCGTTGTGATTCGGTAGGCTCGTCTTCGACCAGCCCGATTGCCGCTACCGCTCAAAGGATTTTCCATGACCGCTCGGACCATTGTCATTACCGGAGCCAGCGACGGCATCGGCGCGTCCGCCGCCCGGACGCTGAGTAAACAGGGGGAGCGGGTGGTTGTTGTCGGGCGCTCCGCGGAGAAGACCGAGCGGATCGCCCAAGAGATCGGCGCGGACTACTTCGTCAGCGACTTCGCGGAGCTGGCACAGGTGCGCCAACTCGCCGCGCAGCTGAAGGAGAACTACCCGCGGATCGACGTCCTGGCCAACAACGCCGGCGGCATCATGGGCCAGCGCGCGCTCACCGTGGACGGCCACGAGAAGACTTTCCAGATCAACCACCTGGCCCACTTCCTGCTCACCACCGAGCTGATGGACGTGCTCACCGCCAGCCACGCCACCATCATCAACACCTCCAGCGCGGCGAACTCGCTCTTCGGCAAGCTCGACATCGATGACCTTGACGCCGCCGGGAAATATTCCCCCAACCGGGCCTACGGCAACGCGAAGCTCGCGAACATCCTCTTCACCACGGAGCTTCACAACCGCTACAACGCGGAGGGCATCTCGACGGCAGCGTTCCATCCGGGCGGAGTGGCCACCAACTTCGCGGCGGACTCCACGAGCCCCATGCGTTTTGCCTACACGTCGTTCCTCAAGCGTTTCATGCTGACCCCGGACCAGGGCGCGGACACTCTGGTGTGGCTCGCTACGGCGACGCCGGGACAGGACTGGGTCTCCGGTGCCTACTACGCCAAGCGGGCGCTGGCCAAGGCGAACAAGCAGGCCTACAGCCCCGAGCTCGCCAAAGAGTTGTGGGACCGCAGTGCAGCCATGGTGGGCTCAGATCTTGGGGAGCTTGACCGGCGGCAGTAGTCCACGGCCCGACGCGCACGGCTAGCGGGCGGCGTCGACCTTGTCGATGGCCGTCAGGGCGCTTTCCATGGCCCCGGCCAGCTCACTGGCCGGGGCCGGTTTGGCGAACAGGTATCCCTGCAGGGAGTCGCAGCCGCGGTCCGTGAGGTACCGGGCCTGGGCCGGCGTCTCTACGCCCTCGGCGGTGACATGCAGGCCCGCGGCGTGCGCGGCGTCGATCATGGTGCCGAAGAACGGGAGCTGTTCCTGGCCGGTCTTGATCATCGCCACCAGGGAACGGTCGATTTTGACCTCGTCCAGCGGCAGCTCTGTGAGCCGGTCGGGGGAGTCGTGGCCCGTGCCGAAGTCGTCCATCGCGATCCGCACCCCGGCCTCGCGCAACTGCCGCAGCTGGCGCAGCACGGCTGAGCCCGATCCGTAGAATGCACTCTCGGTCAGTTCCAGCATGAGCTGGCGTGGTTCCACCCCGGCGGACGCCACGATCGCGAGCACCTCCGTGGCGAAATCCCGGTTCTGGAACTGCAGGGCGGAGACGTTCACCGAAACGCTGCACGCGGCGCCGCCGGCGAGCCAGGGCCGGATTTCGGTGCAGGCCCGGCGCATGACCTCGTCGCCGATCTCGCGGATCAGTCCGCTCTGCTCGGCTACGGGCAGGAACCGGTTGGGCGGAACCAGCCGGCCGTTCCGTTCCCAGCGCGCGAACGCCTCGAACTGCACCGCTGCACCGGGCCCCGGTGACAGCACAGGCTGGTAGTGGACCGTGATCTGGCCCAGCTCCACCGCTTGCCTGAGCCCGGCCTGGCCGTCGGCCCCGTCGGCATTGTGGGCACTGTCGGCCCCGTGCGCCCTGACGGCCGCAGCGTTCAGCATCTCCGGCCGGAACCGCAGCCACGCGTGCTTGCCTCCGGTCCTCGCGGCCGTCATGGCCGCGTCGGCCCGCCGGAGCAGCTCCGCGCCGTCGAGCGTCGGGGAAGTGCGGGAGGCCAGGCCTATGCTCACGCCCGGACGGACCAGCGATCCGCCGACACGCAGCGGGCCCTGCAGCGACCCGGCGATCCGGGTGGCCACTGCGTCCGCGTTGAGGCATTCGGTCAGCAGCACCGCGAACTCGTCGCCGCCGAGCCGGGCCACGGTGTCGTGCGGGCGGACGCAGTTGCGCAGCCGGCTGGCGACCTCCACCAGCAGTTCGTCCGCCCAGGAGCGGCCCCGCAGGCCGGGGCCCGTCACGTCAGCGAGGCTCAACAGCAGCACGTCCACCGGGTCCGGGCGCCGCAGCGCCGCGGCGAGACGGTCGTTGAACAGGGTGCCGTTGGGCAGCGACGTCAGCGGATCACGCAGCACCCCGGCCCGCACCTGGTCATCGTGCCCGGCGAAGGCAGCGGGAGCGGCCGTCGACGCCGCCAGCGTCCGACGGCGGTGCGCCGGACCGCCCGCTGTGGTGCCGCCGTCGTCCGGGTGGTTAAGGTGCAGCTCCGCCCGGTACCCGGCGCTGCGGACCGAGAGAGCGACGGACGGTGCGGGCGAGCCTGCCACGGCGCCGGCGGGCAGCAGTGCGCACGTGATTTCGACCGGGAATTCGGTGCCGTCAGCCCGGCGGCCGGCGCCAGTGAAGGGCTTGCCGGGGCGGGGTGTCGAGCCGGGCAGCGCGGCGAGGAGAGCGTGGAAGTCCGCGCGGCCGGGTTCGGCCAGGAGCAGGCTGGCGTCTGTGCCCAGCAGCTGTGGCCGGGAGTAGCCGAAGAGCTGCTCCGCGGCGGTGTTCAGGTAGGAAATGGACCTGTCCGGAGCGAGCAGCAGCACCGGGTCCGGGCCGTGCTCCAGCAGCACTTGTGCGAGTCCAGCGTCCATGTGTTTGCCTGCCCCCAAAGCCGGTGGATACGGATGCGGCCGCTCTTGCGGCGAGCAATGCGGTTTGCGCTCCCTGAAGCATATGCGCAGTTGCCGGCCGCGGCGCGCTGCGCATCATGCCACGGCCTAAAAGTTGCCCGGCAGCGGCAGCACTGACCGGCGGCAGCCCTGACGGGCGGCTATCCCGGGCGGGCTTCGTCGGCCAGTGCCGCGACGGCCGCGGCCGTGTTGCGGATGGCCAGCTCCCGGCGGTGCTCCGGCTCCGGTCGGGAGAACAGGAAACCCTGCAGGGCATCGCAGTCCTGGGCCATCAGGTAGTGGGCCTGTTCCGGGGTTTCGATGCCCTCGGCTGTGACCTTCAAGCCCAGGCTGCGGGCCATATGGATCATCGAGGTCAGGATCGGCAGCTTCTCCGCCCCGGTGCGCAGCATCGAGACAAAGGACCTGTCGATCTTGACGATGTCCACGGGGAGCTCCTGTAAACGGCCCAGCGAGGAGTAGCCGGTGCCGAAGTCGTCCAGGGCCACCCGGATGCCGGCCCCGCGCAGGCGCTCGAGCTGGTCGATGACGTGGGAGCGGGGATCAAAGAACACACTCTCCGTCACCTCCAGCACCAGCTGGTGCGGGTCCACGCTGCCCCGCGCCGCGATGTCCAGGACATGCTCGGCGAAGTCCCGGTGCAGTAGCTGCGCACCGGACACGTTCACCGCCAAGGTCCGGGAGGGGTCCTCCGCCAGCCAGGGCTGCAGCTCAACGCAGCTGCGCCGGAGCACCTCCGCTCCGATGTCCCGGATCAGGCCGCTGCGTTCCGCGGTCCTGATGAACTCGTCCGGGGGCATCAGCTTCCCCTCGAACTGCCAGCGCGCCAGGGCCTCGAACTGCACCACCTCCAGCAGCCCGGTGGAGACCACGGGCTGGTAGTGCACAACGATCTGGCCCAGTTCCACGGCCCGCCTCAGCCCGGCAGTGAGCTGGGTCCGTGCCAGCAGCTCGGCCAGCATCGCCGGCTGGAAATGGAGATAGCAGTTCTTGCCGGCTTCCTTGGCGGCGTACATGGCCAGGTCCGCCTGCCGCAACAGCTCCGAGGACGTCATGGCCCCGGTACCGCGGGTGGCGACCCCCAGGCTGAGGGCCGGCCGCATGAGCGTTCCCTCGATGGAGAACGGGGCGTTCAGGGTGGCCACGATCCGATGGGCCACGGCGTCGGAATCGTCGCAGCCGGTCAGCAGGACCACAAACTCGTCCCCGCCGAGGCGTGCCACGGTGCCGTGCGGCCCGACGCACTGCTGCAGCCGGCCCGCGATTTTCACCAGCATCTCATCCCCGGCGTGGTGGCCCAGGATGTCGTTGACTTCCTTGAAGTCATCCAGGTCCAGCAGCAGCACGTGCACCGGATCGTCCGTCAGCAGTGCGGCTTCGAGGCGTTCGGAAAAGAGTGTCCGGTTGGCCAGACCCGTCAGCGGGTCCTGGAACGCGAGTTCCTTGAGCTTGTCCGCCTGCTCGGCGAGTTCCGCCAGGGCGCGCCGGGCCTGGGCCTGGGCGCGCTGCGTGGAGGTGATGTCGCGGAAGTTCCAGATCCGGCCCACGACGAGGTCCCCGGCTTTCTGCGGCCGGGAGTAGAGTTCCACGGTGCGGCCGTCTTTGAACTCCAGCACATCGTGGCTTTGCCTGGCCCTGTCGGCGTGGAGTTCCGTGACTTTTTGCAGGAAGTACTCCGGATCCTGCAGTTGCCGGGAGATGAAGGTGACCAGCGCCGTCGGGTCCTCCGCCGTGATCAGCTCCGGCGGCATGCCCCACAACTGAAGGTACTGGTTGTTGATGCCGGTGATGAGTCCCTCGGTGGAGATGACCACAATTCCGTCGGCAGTGGATTCCAGCGTGGCGTCGAGCAGCGAGACTGCCAGCCGGCGACCGGAATCGGTGTCCTCCCGGTGGCTGCCGTCCCGGACCGCGACGGCCATGGCCGGGCCGCTGCCGAGCGTCACCAGCGAGCACGTGATCTCCAGGGCCAGTTCGCCGCCGTCGCGGCGCCGGCCTGCCGCCGCGAACGGCCGGCTGCCGGCCAGGCTGCCGCGGCCCAGCCGGCCCAAGACCCGCAGGAAACCGCCGCGCTCGTCCTCGGAGAGCAGGACGGTGTGCTGTGCTCCGAGCAACTGTTCGCGGGGGTAGCCGAAGAGACGCTCGGCGGCGGCATTCACGAAGGCGATGGTTCCGTCCGCGGCCACCAGCAGGACAGCATCGGGCCCCTGTTCCAGCAGGCTCTCTTCAATCCCAGTTCCCACGGCGATACCGGCCCTCCGAAGCGACGTTGGATGTGTTGATGGCTGTTCCGGCGGCGGCGGCGCGGACAAGTGCGTTCCTGAATCATAGGGTCCACAGGGCCGTGTGCAGTACCCCGCAACCGAAAGTGCGCAGGTCACCGCGGCCCGGACACCCGCTCTCCCCGAAGGGCGGCGAACGCGCCGTTGGCCCGGGCGATGGCGGAGAGCAGGCCGGGCCCGGCGGTGGGGCGGGAGAACAGGAAGCCCTGCAGCGAATCGCAGTCCAGCTTCATCAGGTATTCGACCTGGGCTGCCGTCTCGACGCCTTCCGCCGTGACGCTCAGGCCCAGGCCGTGGGCCATGGCGATCATGCAGCTGAGGATCGGCAGTTTCTCATTGCCGGTGTGGATCATGGACGTGAAGGACTGGTCGATTTTCAGGGTGTCCACGGGGAGCCCCTGGAGCCGGCCCAGCGAGGAGAACCCGGTGCCGAAGTCATCCAGCGCCACCCGCACGCCGGCGTTCCGAAGGGCGGTGAGCTGTGCGATCACGTGGCAGTCATCGTCAAAGAAGACACTCTCGGTGACTTCCACGACCAGCTGCCGCGGGTCCACGCCGGTGTTCCTGGCGACGGCCAGCAGCAGCTCCGCGAAGCCCCCGTGCTGCAGCTGCACGCCGGAGACGTTGACGGCGAGGGAGCGTTCGGAGTCCTCCGCCAGCCAGGGTTTCAGCTCGGCGCAGCCCTTCAGCAGCACCTCCGTGCCGATCTCGACGATCAGTCCGCTGCGTTCCGCCGCCGGGATGAACTGCGCCGGGGGGACGATGCCGCCGTCGCGCTCCCAGCGGGCCAGCGCCTCAACCTTCACCACGACTCCGCTCCGGGTCGAAACAATGGGCTGGTAGTGCACGGCGATCTCGCCGGCATCCACAGCCAGCCGCAGCCCCGCCTCCAGCTCGGTGCGCTCCACGAGGGACTTCATCATCTCCGGGCGGAACCGCAGGTACCGGTTCTTCCCGGCGGCTTTCGCCGCGTACATGGCGATGTCGGCGCGGCGCAGCAGCTCCGAGGCGTCCACGGCATCCTCGCTGATCGACGCCAGGCCCAGGCTGAGGCTCGGGCGCAGCATCATCCCGTCGATCCAGAGGGGCACCCGCAGGGACGCGACGATCCGTTCGGAAACGGCGTCGGGGTCCAGCGAACCGACCAGCAGCACCACGAATTCGTCACCACCCAGGCGTGCTACAACGTCGTTCGGTCGGACACACTCCCGCAGGCGCCGGCCGACCTCGATCAGCAGCTGGTCCCCGGCATGGTGGCCCAGAATGTCGTTGACTTCCTTGAAATCGTCCAGGTCCAGCAGCAGGACGTCGACGGCGGTGCCGCACGGCCCGCGCAGGGCCGCCTCGAGGTGGTCGGTGAAGAGCTGCCGGTTGGACAGGCCGGTCAGCGGGTCCTGGAAGGCGAGGGCTTTGAGCTGGGCGGCCTGCTCGGCAAGATCGGCCATGGCCTGGGCGATCCGGTCCTGGGCGATCCGGGCCGGGGTCACGTCGCGGAAACTCCACACCCGGCCGACCACCCGGTCCGCGACCTTCTGCGGCCGGGAATAGCGTTCGACGGTGCGGCCGTCACGGAAGTCCAGGACGTCGTGGCTTTCGGCGTCCGGAACGGCGTAGAGCGCGGCAATCTTCTCAGCGAACTGCGCGGGGTCCACCAACTGGTCCAGGACGAAGCCCATCAGGACGTCGTCGTCCTGGGTGGCCAGCAGTTCCCGCGGCACGCCCCACATGGCGACGAACTGATTGTTGACCCCGGCGATCCGGCCGTCGCGGCCGACGACGAGAATGCCGTCGGCCGTGGATTCCAGCGTGGCGCTGAGCAGGGACAGGGCGTCGCGTAGCCCCGCGTCCGCGGCGAGCCGGTGCGAGGTGTCGCGGACGGCTACGGCCATGCTCCGGGGGGCGCCGCTGGTATCCTGGACCAGCAGCGAGCAGGCCACTTCGCCCTGGAACTCGGTGCCGTCGCGCCGCACCCCGTAGGCCTCGACCGGCGGGAGGACGGGGGTGTAGGTGGGGGCGGCGTCCGACGCGCTGACGGCGGCGGGGCCGGCGTCGGAGTCCTTGCGGAGGGCGAAGAGGAGACGGTGGAAGCTGCTGCGGAATCCTTCGGCGAGGAGCATGCGGTGGTCCTGGCCCACGAGCTCCTCGCGGGTGTAGCCAAACATGCGCTCCGTGGCGGCGTTGACCAGGCGGATGGTGCCGTCCTCCGCGATCACCAGGAGGGCATCGGGGCTGGATTCCAGCACCGACTCGACGCCGGGCGGCGGGTACGACGAAAACGTCACGGTGCCGCCACCGTACACATTTGAGACCACCGGTCATTCATTTAGAGTCCCTCCCCTCAGGAAATCATAGGGGTCTCACGGCCGGGCGGTGACCACGTGAGTACGGCGTTTCAGCGGCCGGGTTTCAGCGCCCGGGGTGCCGGCGCGTCCCGTCAGCGGGTCCTGCCGGCGGGTCCTGCCGGCGGGCCTGTCAGCGGGGCCTGCCGACGGGTCCTGTCAGCGGGTCCTGTCAGCGGGTCCCGTCAGCGGTGGCCGGGCCGGCCGGGACCAGCTGGTGGCCTGCGGCGTCGCTGGGGCTGGTGGCGCGGCCCCGGCCCAGGCCGCGGACTGTCCAGCCCTCCGCTTCCCAGAGCGCAGCGTCGACGACGTTCCGTGCGTCCAGCAGGGTCCGGCGCCGGACCAGCGCCCCCGCCACGGCTGGCCGGAGCAAGGCGTACTCGTCCCACTCGGTCAGCAGCAGCACAAGCTCGGCCCCTTCCAGGGCCGCGGACGTGGACGGCTCGAAGCGCAGCTGCGGGTAGCGGAGCCACGCATTGTTGATCGCGGCCGGGTCTGTCACCGTGACATGGGCGCCGGCCGACGCCAGCTGCAGGGCAACGGCCAGGGCAGGGGAGTCCCGGATATCGTCCGTGTCCGGCTTGAAGGCCGCGCCGAGCACGGTGACCCGGCGGCCGCCGAGCTGGCCGCCGCACAGTTCCCGGGCCAGGCCGACGGTGCGGGAACGCTGGTCCTGGTTGATGGAATCCACCACTGCCATCCACTGATCCACCGAATGCACGCCCAGACCCGCCGCCTGGACCCGGAGCGAGCGGATGTCCTTGGGCAGGCAGCCTCCGCCGAAACCCAGGCCGGCATGGAGGTACCGGCTGCCGATGCGCGGATCAAAGCCCATTGCTGCGCCCAGCTGTTTCACGTCGGCGCCCGTTGCGTCGCAGAGCTCGGCCATGGCGTTGATGAAACTGAGCTTGGTGGCAAGGTACGCGTTCGACGCCGACTTGATCAGTTCCGCCGTCGCGAAGTTGCAGACCAGGCGCGGAACCCCGGCGGCGAGCAGGGGGTTGTAGACGGCGTCGAGGGCTGCAGTGATCGCTGCGCCCGTGTTGCCGGGGCCGGTGTTGGAACCGCCGTCCTCAGGGACGCCGTAGACCAGGCGGTCCGGGACCAACGAGTCCTTGACCGCGGTGCCCTGGCGCAGGAATTCGGGGTTCCAGCCCAGGAGCACGTCCGGCCGCGGCGTCAGCACACCGCTGAGCATGTCCACCGTTCCGACCGGGACCGTGGACTTGCCCACCACAGCGGAGCCTGCGGCCAGGTGGGGGAGCAGCGCCTCCGTGGCGGCGACGAGATAACTGAGGTCGGCGCCGTCGGAGGTCTTGGACTGCGGTGTGCCCACGCAGAGGAAATGCAGCTCGGCGCGGGCGGCGTCGGCGAAGTCCGTGGAGAAGCCGAGCCGTCCGGTGGTGATGCCCTCGCGCAGGAGTTCGTCCAGCCCGGGCTCGAAAAACGGTGCCGCACCACAGCCCAGCTGCTCCACCTTGGCGGCGTCGACGTCGATCCCCACCACGGTGTGGCCCATCGAGGCGAGGGTGGCCGCGTGCACGGCCCCCAGATAACCGCAGCCGATCACGGAAATTATCACAGGGCGACTCCTTGAGGGGTTGTTTTGGGGATGCAGGCGGCGAGGACCGCCTCGTAATGCTGGACCAGCTCGGCACCGAGGGCGGACCACGTCCGTCCCTGGACCGAAGCCTGGGCCGCCGCTGCGAACGCGCGGCGTTTGGCGTCGTCGCCCATCAGGTCCACCACGTGGGAACGCAGCGCGGCAAGATTCCCCGGCTCATACAGCCACCCGGTGCGGGAGTTCTCGACGAGGTCCAGCGGGCCGCCGCGGCCGGTGGCGACCACGGGTACGCCGGAGGCCATCGCCTCCTGGATGGTCTGGCAGAAGGTCTCGAACTCGCCGGGGTGGACGAAGAGATCGAAGGACGCCACCGCGCGTGCCAGCTCCTCGCCGCCGAGGAAGCCGGTGAAGACCGCATCCGGCAGGGCGTGCTCCAGGGCCTGCCGCTGGGGTCCGTCGCCGACAATCACCAGCCGGGTGCCGGGGACATCGGCCAGCACGGCGAGGTCCTGCACCTGTTTTTCGACCGCGAGCCGGCCCACGTAGCCGATGATGCGCTCGCCGGCCGGGGCCACGGCGGCCCGCCACCCGGCATCGCGCCTGGCCGGGGAGAACCGGTCGGTGTCCACGCCGCGGCGCCACATCGCGACCCGCGGAATGCCGCGGCCGCGGAGCTGCTTGAGCGCGAAACTGGAGGGGGCTAGGGTCAGCGAGGCCAGCAGGTGGATGTTCTCCACCCGGCTCCACGCCCAGTTCTCCAGGAACGGGACCCCGTAGCGCCCGGCGTAGCCCGGGACCTCGGTCTGGTAGATGGCGATGGTCGGGATCCCCAGCTGGTGGGCGGCCTGAGCCGCGCGCCAGCCGAGCACGAACGGCGACGCCAGGTGGACCACGTCCGGCGCATACTCGGCAAGGATTCGCTTGACCCGAGAAACACCGCCTATTGCCACCCGTACGTTCGCGTAGCCGGCCAGCGGCACCGAGGGCAGCCGGTGGACATGCGCCCCGTAGACCTCGTTGGGGGCCTGCGTGTCCTGCGTGGACGGCGCGATCACGAGCACCTCGTCCCCGCGCTCCTGCAGATGCTCCAGGACCCGCAGGATTGAGTGGGTGACCCCATTCATCAGCGGCAGGAATGACTCAGCAACAATTGCGATCCTCACCCCTCCAGAGTGCGGGGGCAGGCTGTCGGCGCGGGGTGAGGGGGATGGCGGGGGAAGGAAGAGTGGGTTAACGGCGGTGTGGTCCGGGGCCGGGGTGGGTGAGACTCTTGGTCCCCTGGACATGTCCTCCGCTACTGGTACGGGGCCACCCCGCCCACTGGACATGCCCTCCGCTACTGCTGCGGGGCCACCCCGCCCACTGGGCATGCCCTCCGCTACTGCTGCGGGGCCACCCCGCCCACTGGGCATGCCCTCCGCTACTGCTGCGGGGCCACCCCGCCCACTGGACATGCCCTCCGTCCGGGCCAGGGATTGGACATAATCCCCATATGCCCGCTCGGTGCAGCGAAAAATGAGCATGTCCACCCCGGTTGGCGGCCATATGCGGC